>JALQYS010000377.1 GCA_023254015.1 Paracoccaceae bacterium | reverse complement strand
CGGCAAGTTCGACGCCGAGGGCTATATCCACGCCTCGCGTCTGTGGACCGTGACGCTGGAAATCAGCGTGATGATGGCGCAGTTCCCGTCGAAGGAAATTGCCCAGCTGTCCTATGACTTCCGCACGCTGGGTCTGGGTTATGCCAATATCGGCGGCCTGTTGATGAACATGGGCCTTGGCTATGACAGCGACGAGGGCCGGGCGCTGTGCGGCGCGCTGACCGCGATCATGACCGGCATCGCCTATGCCACCTCGGCCGAGATGGCCTCGGAACTGGGCGCCTTCCCGGGCTATGAGCGCAACAAGCACCACATGCTGCGCGTGATCCGCAACCACCGCGCCGCCGCGTGGAGCAAGGCCAAGTATGAGGATCTGAACGTCAACCCCGTGGCGCTGGACGCCGCCAACTGCCCGGACCAGACGCTGGTGCGGCTGGCCCGCTCGGCCTGGGATGAGGCGCTGGCCCTGGGCGAAAAGCACGGCTACCGCAACGCGCAGACCACGGTCATCGCGCCCACCGGCACCATCGGTCTGGTGATGGACTGCGACACCACCGGGATCGAGCCCGACTTTGCGCTGGTGAAGTTCAAGAAACTGGCCGGCGGCGGCTATTTCAAGATCATCAACCAGTCGGTCCCTGCCGCGCTGGAGGCCCTGGGCTATACCACCTCTCAGGCGGCCGAAATCGTGGCCTATGCGGTGGGCCATGGCTCCATCGGCAACTGCCCCGGCATCAACCCGACGGCGCTGATCGGCCACGGCTTTGGCCCGCGCGAGCTGGAAAAGGTTGAGGCCGCGCTGCCATCGGCCTTCGACATCCGCTTTGTGTTCAACCAGTGGACCCTGGGGGCCGAGTTCTGCACCCAGACCCTGGGCATCCCGGCCGAGAAGCTGTCCGATCCGACTTTCGACCTTCTGCGCCACCTTGGCTTTACCAAGGCCCAAATCGACGCCGCCAATGACCATGTTTGCGGCACGATGACGCTGGAAGGCGCGCCCTTCCTGAAGGCTGAACACTATTCGGTCTTTGATTGCGCCAACCCCTGCGGCAAGAAGGGCACCCGGTATCTGTCGGTCAACGCCCATATCCACATGATGGCGGCGGCGCAGTCCTTCATCTCGGGCGCGATTTCCAAGACGATCAACATGCCGAACTCGGCCACGATCGAGGAAACGCTGGCAGCCTATGAACTGTCGCATTCCCTGGGGATCAAGGCCAATGCGCTCTATCGCGACGGCTCGAAACTGTCGCAGCCCTTGGCCGCGGCCCTGATCGAGGACGACGAAGAGGCTGAGGAAATCCTCGCCACCGGCTCGACCCAGGAAAAGGCGGCGGTGCTGGCCGAGAAGATCGTGGAAAAGATCATCATCAAGGAGATCATCCGCACCAACCGTGAAAAGCTGCCCGAGCGGCGCAAGGGCTATACCCAGAAGGCGATCATCGGCGGCCACAAGGTTTACCTGCGCACCGGCGAATATGGCGATGGCCGTCTGGGCGAGATCTTCATCGACATGCACAAGGAAGGGGCGGGCTTCCGCGCCATGATGAACAACTTTGCCATCGCGGTCTCGGTCGGCCTGCAATACGGCGTGCCGCTGGAAGAGTTTGTCGAGGCCTTCACCTTCACCCGCTTTGAACCGGCGGGCATGGTGCAGGGCAATGACAGCATCAAGAATGCGACGTCCATTCTGGACTATATCTTCCGCGAACTGGCGATCAGCTACCTTGACCGCACGGACCTTGCCCATGTGAAACCCACGGGCGCGGCCTTCGATGACCTTGGCCGCGGCGACAACGAGGGCAAGCGCAACTTTGGCGAAGTCTCCGACGGGGCGGCGTCTAAATCGGTCGAACTTCTCAAGTCGATCTCCTCGACCGGTTATCTGCGCAAACGCCTGCCGCAAGAGTTGATGGTGTTCCAGGGCGGGATCAACGCCGGCACCACGACCCTTGCTGGCGGTGACGCATCGGCGGCGCTGAACCTTCTTGCCCCCGAAACCGCGCAAGCCTCGGTCACGCTGACGACGGCCACCGCGATTGCCACCGGCACGGTCAGCATGGACGCCCGCACCAAGGCCCGGATGCAAGGCTATGAAGGCGACCCCTGCGGCGAATGCGGCAACTACACGCTGGTCAGGAACGGCACCTGCATGAAGTGCAACACCTGCGGCGGCACGAGCGGGTGCAGCTGAGAAAGGTCGGGGTTGTCGCTGCTGCAGAATCCGGTAATTTGGTTCGAATCCGGAAATAGCCTTGTGAAGCAGGCCACATGATCTGCGTCAAACCCTGAACTTCAAAGGGTTGCGCCTTCGGTGCAACCCTTTGATATTTCGAGGCATTGAAGCCGCTGTAGAATCCGGGAATTTCGTTCGAATCCGGAAATGCCTGAAATAGTAAAGGCTGCAAGGCACTGAAAATAAAGGATTACCTTGCTGGCGTCTGATCGCAGATGTCAGCAAGGTTGTTCAGTTGATGTGGCTCGACCGCCTAGGATATCGGCAGGCTTGTTCGTGTGACGGTCACGTTGACCTACTCCGTGCGGGCGAAAGACGGGCGTTGTTTCACCCTCCATCCACAGGTTTCAGACCCAGAGCTGCTATCCTGTATCCCGCCGAGAGCATATATTGGCCCTCTGATCAAAAGGGTTCTTGGCAGCGATGTTTCCGGTGCAAGTTGAATTTCATCGGGACGAACTCCTCGTCTCCTATGCGGGGCGAACCGCGCGGGCAAACGGCCTGCTTGGGGTTGCGGATCTTTTCAAAGACCTCGAAATCAGCGCGCAGGCTTTTCATGCGGGAGACAGCAGCGCGATCGAGCGTTTTGCTTCGGTTGCAGGGATTGACCCAGAACAGGCCCGCTCGCAGACTTTTATTGCCATGGCGGATGATCAGTTTGCCATTGCAGGCCAGCAGGTTGCCGACAAGCATCTGCTCCGGCGCCAGTTCAGGGTCTGTCCTGCCTGCTTGCGGGCCGACATCGGGCCAGAGTTGACCAGAGAGACGGCCACCTGCGCTTACGCGAGGACCGCATGGTCTTTAACGGCGGTCCATTCTTGCCCGATCCACCACCTTTTACTGGTATTCCCACCCGAAGCCGGAACAAACTTCGACTTCAGCCATGGATGGGAGCCTTGGCTGTTCGAACTCTTCGAGGGCGATCTTGATAAGCCCACGCAGGCGGAGGGTAAATATGAAGCCTTCGCAGAAGCCGTCCTAAACGGAGAAGATCCGCCCAGACCGGGATATCTGGCCCGCCTCGATATTGGAGCCGTTGGCGCCGCAGCCGAGGCTTTGGGTCTTTCCTCGATCCATGGAGCTAAGTGGTCAACGACAGACATCTCGGCAGAGGATGGCGCGCTGGCATTGGATGCCGGATTTGAAGTGCTTTCCTGCGGGGAACAGGCCGTGCAATCACTCCTGGATGCGCTTCGATTTGCCATCGGAAAACCGCAGGAGCGGCCGCCGGGGCGATATGGCAGGCTGCACGAATGGCTATTGCGGGGCGGCGGCGCGGGCGCGGAGTTTGCTCCGCTGCAGGACCACCTGTCGCGCCACATCCAGGAGACCTGGCCGCTTGGTCCCAAGGATATTTGTTTCCGGTCTCAGGTCACGGTCCGCCGTTTTCATTCCATCCTGACCGCGGCCGCGCAATATGGCTTGCGGCCGGTTAGCGTCCGAGGAGCTGGTGTAATTTCGTCGCCGTCGGCGGTGTGATCCTTGGTGGCCATCGAGGTGTAGGATCGAGGTGGAGTTTGGCGACTTCAACC
>JALQYS010000308.1 GCA_023254015.1 Paracoccaceae bacterium | reverse complement strand
GCCGGCGGTGTCGGAGACGGCGGCGCCGGGGACGGGGGCGCCGGGGACGGTGGCGCCGGGGTCGGCGGCGACGGGGACGGCGGCGACGGGGACGGCGGCGACGGTGACGGAGACGGAGACGGCGGCGACGGGGACGGCGGCGACGGGGACCACGCCTTACCGACCGTGGATGACCAGGATGCTGACCCTCTGACCACCAACACCGACAATCCGCACATCACCGTGACCGGCACAGGTGAGCCGGGCGACGGTGTCGTGGTGACCATAGGCGGCCTCAGCGAGACCGCCGTGATTGGCGAGGATGGCACATGGTCGGTCACCTTCCCGGCGGACGGCCTGCCGGGCGACGGCACCCATGTGGCCGAGGTTGTGGTGACACAGCCCGATGGCGTGGTGCACGAATTGACCGGCCCGGGCTTCGTCATCGACATGACCCCGCCTGCCGTGGAGACCACCTTTGGCACCACGGCTCAGAATGATGTCGAAAATCTTGCGGAATATGCCGACGGGGTCAGCCTTGGCGGCACCGGCGAGATTGGCGCCACGATTGCGGTCGTGATCAACGGCCATACCCAGACCACGACCGTCGGCGCCGATGGCCAGTGGACCGTGACCTTCCCGCAAAGCGAACTTCCGGGTGGCGACTATCACGAACTGGCGGCCCAGATCACGGCGACCGATCCGCTTGGCAACCAGACGGTGCTGAACCAGACCGTCGCCATCGACACGGTGCCGCATCCGATCAGCGTCACCTCGGTTGGCGGCGACAATGTGGTGAACCTGACCGAGATGACCGGCGGCTATCAGGTGACCGGAACGTCAACGCCGGGCGCGACGCTGATGGTGACCATCGGAGAGGAAAGCCACAGCGTGACCGTGGGCGAGGATGGGCTTTGGGTGGCCGGTTTCGGCGCGGCCAGCATCTTTGCGGATGGCGCGGCCACGGTGACCGTGACAACCGTGGACGGCGCGGGGAACGCATCCTCCACCAGCTTTGACTTTGTGGTCGACACCCTTGCGACGCTGGCGGTCAACCCGGTTGCCGGCAACGATCTGGTGAACGCGGCCGAAAACGGCGGTATCCTGACCGTGACGGGCACGGCCGAGGTCGGCTCGACCAATGTGATGGTGTCGTGGAACGGCACCACGCTTGCGGCGACCGTCGACCCGGTCACCGGCAACTGGACGGCCGATTTCCCAGCCGGGCTGTTTGCCAGCATGCAGGCGACCGACAGCCAAATCACCGTGACGGCGCTGGATGCGGCGGGCAATGCCGCCTCGGCCAGCCGGACGGTTGTCGTGGACACGCTGGCCGAAGTGGCGATCGATGATGGCCAGATCGGCGGCGATGACCGGATGAGCCTGTCGGAAAGCGCAGGCTTCAGCCTGACCGGCACGGCCGATGCCGGGGCCTCGGTGCAGGTGACCTTCGAAGGCCAGACCGTCACCGTGACGGCCGATGCCGATGGCAACTGGACGGCGCCCTTCGCCTTTGCCGAGTTTGGCGCGGTGACGCGCAGCGGCGAGGTGACGGTGGTGGCGACGGATGCGGCGGGCAACAGCGCCTCTGCAACCCATACCATCCAGATCGACACCGAGGTGCAGAACTTCAGCCTGACCGCCGTGGACGATCTGTCCAGCCTTGCGATCGGGGCCGATGCGGTGAATGCCGACGAGGCGCTGGACGGTGTGACAATTTCGGGAACGGTCGAGCCGGGTTCGACGGTGACGGTCGAATGGGGCGACATGACGCTGCCGGCTTCGGCAGTCACCGTCAATGCCCTGGGCATCTGGACGGCGACCGTTCCTGCCTCGGCCATCCCGCCGGGCGAAGACTCGGTCATCGTCACTGCGACGGCGCGCGACCAGCATGGCAACTTGTCCAGCACCCTGACGCAAGAGGTCGGCATCGACCGGGTGGTGGAACCGCTGACGCGGTCGGGCGGCCAGATTGGCGGCGATGGCTATGTCAATGCGCTTGAGGCCAGCGCCGGTGTGGTTCTGACCGGCACGGTCGAGCCCAATTCGACGGTCTTCGTCAGCGTGAATGGCGGCACCGCGGTGCAAACCACGGCAACGGCCGATGGCACATGGACCCTGACGGTGCCCGCATCAAGCCTGCCGCAAGGCAATGACGTGCCGGTTTCGGTGCAGGTCTCGGCCCAGGACTGGGTTGGCAACCTGCGCGAACTGGCCAGCGAGACCATCATCCTCGACACGATCGCGCCGACCGAGGCCGAGATCACCAAGGACACCAGCGAAGGCAACGTCATCTCGGCCATCTGGACGGGCGGGGCGAACAACGACTTCGACTATTTCGCTGTCGATGCCAGCGGCGGCGCCGTGGAACAGGCCGTCAGCCTGAGCAACGTCATCCGCGCCGGCGCGGTGCACACCCAGGCCGTGTTCTCCGAGGATATTCCCGACGGCACCTATCTGGTGGTGCGCAACGAGGACGCGGCCGGGAACGAGGCCTCGACCCTCTATCTGCGCAACTCGACCGGGCCGGTCGAGGTGGATCTTGCCCGCGAGGGTCTGCAAGAGTTCGACTTCGGCACGATCAATCTCAGCGCGGCCGATGCGACCCTGTCGATCAGCGAGGCGCAGGTCATGGCGCTGACCGGGGCGGACAAGCAGTTGACCATCGTCGGCGGAACCGATGACGTGGTGAACCTTGCGGGCGTGACCGCCGTCACCGACACGGGCGACGGTTTCAGACTGTATTCGCTGGGCTCGGCCGGCGCCTCGGTCCTGATCGAGGACGACGTGACCGTGAACACGACTGGCGTGTAAGGCAGAAGCGGAGAACAGGGCCATGCCCAAGGACCGCCTCCTCAGGTCCGGCGCGGAGAGCAGGCTCTCCGCCCGGCCAACGGCCGCGCTTGGCCTTGCTGTCCTGCTGCTGGCGGGCTGCATGGGCGCAGGCGGCAGCGGCGTGGGCGGCGTGGGCGGCAGCGGCGCAGGCCCGGCCAGCCGCATGAACCTTGCGCCGACCGATGCTGCGGGCCAGCCGGCACAGGGCGGCTCGGCGCTGATCTCGCAGCTTCAGGCGCGCCAAAGCGTGCTGGTCCCCGGCAGCGGCTATGCGCGGGTGGCCGATGCGGTGCTGGCCGCCGATGCCGGAACGGCCGCCGCCGAACTGCGCATTGCGCGGCTGCGGTCAGAGGCGCGGGCAAAGAACTGGTTGCCCAAGCTGGGCCCTGCCGTGACGCTGACCTCGCTCAACGGCCTGGTGGCGGGGCTGGTGCTGGAACAGGCGCTGTTCGACCACGGCAAGCGCAAGGCGGAACGCGCCTATGCCGCCGCCGACGTCGAGGTGGCCGCTGTCACGCTGTCGACCGAGATCAACCAGCGGCTCTTCGAAGGCCTGAGCCATTACGTCAAGGCCGAGCGCGCCCGGGCGCAGGGTGCGGTGTCGGCGCGCGCGGCTGACCGGCTGGCGGGCTTTGCCGATGTGATGCGCCAAAGGGTTGAAGGCGGTCTGTCGGACCGCTCTGAACAGCAGGTCATCGCGCAGAAGCTGATCGAGATGGACGCCACGCGCGCGGCGGACCGCGAGGCCGAAGTCTCGGCCATGGCCGAACTGGCGGCGATGGCGGCAGGCCCTCTGGACGGCGTGCGGGGGATCGACCGGCTTGCCCTTTCCGGCCGGGCGGACGAGCCGCTTTCGGTGGTGAAGGCGCGGGGTGAAGGGGCCCGATCGATTGCCGAAAGCCGGATCGCGCGGGCGGGTCTGATGCCCAGCCTCACCGCCAGCGCCGACGTCAATTCCGATGGCATCGACCCCGGAGTGCGCCTTGGCGGGGCCGGCCTTCTGGGCTGGGGCACCCGGGAAGAGCTGGCCGCGCTGGACGCAACCGCCGATGTGGTCGCCCGGCGCGAGGCCGAGGCCGCCGAAACGGCGCAGCGCCGCATCGTGGCGCTGGAGCGGGAGATTGCGCAGCTTGCCTCGCAGCAGGCCAAGGGGGCTGAGGTTCTGGCCCAGACCGAAGCCAACCTTGAGCTTTTCGTCGAACAGTATCGCCTTGGCCGCCGGACGCTTCTGGAACTTGTGGCGCAGTATGACAGCTATGCGCGGCTGGAGCGGGATCAGGTGGCGCTTGGCCATGAGATCGCCCTGCGCGAGCTGGAAATCGCGCGGGATCGCGGGCTTTTGGTAGATGGGGCGCGGATGTGACGGAAAAAATCATCGCCTTTGACATGAATGCGACCAGCCGGGCGACCGTGGGCCAGGGACAGGCCTATGGCCAGCCGCTGCGCCCTGCCCCCACCGAACGCCCGGTCAAGCCCCGGCACACCAATCGCGCCCTTGCCCGCGCCCAGCTTGCCTCGGTCTTTTCGGGTCTGGTCGGGCAGGACATCGCCGTGGCCGATATTCTGGAAAACCTTCAGCTTGCCGCCGCCTCCGGCGCGCTTGGCCTGACCGAGATCGCCAAGGCCCTGAAGGATTGTGGCCTGACGACGGCAGTCGAAAAAGTGCAGATGCCCACGGCGAGGCATCTGCCGGCGCTGGCCGAGATGACCTCGGGCCAGATCGTTCTGGTCCTGTCGCAGGACGAAAACGGCGTGCAGATCTATGACACGACCTGCCCCGACATGCGGGCCGAGGTGTCGGCCCATGATTTCGGGCAGGTCTATTCCGGCCGCCTCTTGCGCGCCAAGACCACCATGGCCGAGCTTGAAAAGCGCCACGCGGTCGGCACCGGCTCGGGCCATTGGTTCTGGTCGGAGCTGCAGAACTATCGCCGCCAGATGCTTGAGGTCGCCGCAGGCAGCCTTGTGGCCAATCTGCTGGCGGTTTCGGTATCGCTGTTTTCCATGCAAGTCTATGACCGGGTGATCCCCTATCAGTCCGAGCCCACGCTGTGGGTCTTGGCCTGGGGGGCGATGCTGGCCATCGCGCTGGAGGCGGCGTTGAAGCTGGCGCGTTCGGGGCTGATGGATGTCACCGGCAAGCGCATTGAACTGACGGTGCAAGGCCGGCTGATGGACAGGCTTCTGGGCATGAAAACCGGGCCGGGGCAGAAATCGCCCAGTCAGGTGTTTTCTGCCATGCGCGAATTTTCCTCGGTGCGCGAGTTCTTTACCGCCTCGACCATCGGCACGGTGGCCGACCTGCCCTTCCTCTTGATCTTTCTGGCCCTTGTCGCGTCAATCGGCGGCAACCTTGTCTGGGTGCTGTTCATCGGCGGGGTGCTGATGGTGCTGCCGGGCTTTCTTTTGCAGAAAAGGATGATGGCCCTGACCGCAGCCACGCAGGGCGCCAGCCAGAAATCGGCGCGGCTGCTCTATGAGGCGATCTTCGAGGCGGAAACCGTCACCACCCAGCGTGGTGAAGACCGGGTCAAGCGCATCTGGAACGAGCTCTCGGCCCTGTCGGCGGCCCGATCGGCCGACCAGCGCCACCTGACGGCGATGCTGGGCTATTGGGCGGCGGCGGTGCAGCAGGCAACCTATGTCGTGGCGGTGATCTTCGGCGCCTATCTGGTTTTTGCCGGTGAATTCACCGTCGGCACGATCATCGCCATCGGCATTCTGACCGGCCGCACCCTTGGCCCGCTGGCGGCGCTGTCCTCGACCCTTGCGAAATGGACCAATGTGAAGGCGGCGCTGGACGGGCTTGAGGCGATTGCCAACTCGAAGCAATACGAGGAGGAAGGCCGCCACTACCTGCGCCGCAACCGCCTTTTGGGCATGTATGAGCTGCGCAATCTGGAATTCCGCTATGACGCGAATTCCCCGCCCACGGTGGAAATCAACGCCCTTGCCATTCCGCAAAGCCAGCATGTGGCGGTTCTGGGGGCGAATGGGTCGGGCAAGTCGACGCTCTTGCGCCTGCTGGCGGGTCTTTATGAACCCACGCGCGGGCGCATCCTGCTGGACGGGGTGGACATGGACCAGCTGCACCCGCGCGATCTGCGCCGGGGGCTGGGCTATCTGGGGCAGGATGTGCGGCTCTTTGCCGGCACGCTGCGCGACAACCTGAACCTGACGCAGCTGGAGCGTGACGACGACCGGCTTTTCGCCGCACTGGATTTCGCGGGGCTTGGCCCCTTTGTCCGCAACCACCCGCGCGGCCTGGATCTGGAGATCAAGGAGATGGGCGAGGGCCGGTCGGTTGGCCAACGCCAGTCGATCGGCTGGGCGCGGATCTGGCTGCAAGACCCGGCAGTGGCGATCCTGGACGAGCCGACCTCGGCCCTGGACCAGACGCTGGAAAGCACCCTCGTCTCGCGGCTGGGCAGCTGGCTTCAGGGCCGCACGGCGATCATCGCCACCCACCGCGTGCCGATCCTGCAACTGACCAGCCGCACGCTGATCCTGCAGAATGGCAAGCTGGCCGTGGACGGCCCGCGCGATCAGGTTCTGGCCCATCTGGCCAAGGTTCAGGCGGGGGCGAAGACATGAGCGTTCTGGACTATCAGGAAGAGATTGTCGCGCGTGGCCGGGGGCCCAGCCTTGTGACCTGGGCCATCGTGCTGACGGGCGTGCTGTTCATCCTGTGGGCCGCGCTGGCCTGGGTGGACGAGATCGTGCGCGCGACCGGCGAGGTGGTGTCCTCATCGCGGCCGCAGATCATCCAGAACCTCGAAGGCGGGATTCTGGCCGAACTGCATGTGGCCGAAGGCGATGTTGTGGAAGAGGGCCAGATCCTGGCCCGGCTTTACGGCACGCAATACCGAGCCACGGTGGACGAACTGGATGACGAGATTGCCGCGCTGGACATCCGCCGCCTGCGGCTTGAGGCCGAGATGCTGGGCGAGGCCGATTTCGCCATTCCGGCCGAGGTGGAACAGCGCGTGCCCGCCATCGCCGCGTCAGAGCGCCGGCTTCTGACCGCGCGCCTTGGCGAATACACCGCGCGCGTCGAAGGGGCCAAGGCGGTGGCCGAACAGACGGCCAAGGAGCTTGACCTTGTGCAAAAGATGTATGACCGCGAAATCGCCCCGCTGATCGAGGTGACGCGGGCCAAAAAGGCCCATTCGGATGCCCAGAACAAGTTGTCCGAGGCGGTGACCGCGACCGAAAAGGAACGCGCCACAGACTATGCCAAGACGCAAGCCGAGCTGGCCAGCCTGCGCCAGAAACGCAAGCTGTCGGAAGATCAGCTGTCGCGCACCACCCTTCTGGCGCCGATGCGGGGCGTGGTGAACAAGCTGTCGGTCACCACCATCGGCGGCGTGGTGCGCCCGGGCGAGGAAATCCTGCAGATCATCCCGCTTGACGACGAGCTTTTTGTCGAGGCCAAGGTGAAACCGCGCGACATCGCCTCGGTCCGGATGGGGCAGGAGGCGACGGTCAAGCTGTCGGCCTATGATT
>JALQYS010000301.1 GCA_023254015.1 Paracoccaceae bacterium | reverse complement strand
CCCCGTCGGTTTACCACGCCATCGATCTTCAATCGGTTCAAAGCATCGTTTAAACGGTGCATTGGATTTGATTGCATTGACGTTGCCTTCGATCATTTTTGTGACCGCTTGCATTTCTGCATCCGCTCGCGCTCGGCGATCTCGCGGTTGAGGCGGGCGTTCAAGAGCCGAAGCTCGGCCGATTCGCGCTGCAACGTCTGGCTTTGCGACCAGGCCCGGCGCGAGAGCATGTAAAAGGTCAGCGCGGCCAGAATGGCAAAGCCCATGATTTCCAGCGCGATCACGCCGTTCACCCGCTCGCGCACCGAATCATAGGCGGTAAAAGCCACCATGCGCCAGCCGCGGAACGGCACCCGCGCCTCGGTCCGCAGCACCGCCTCACCCGAGACATAGGCGTCGGGCGGATTCTGCGCCCAGTCGGTCGCGCCTTTCAGCGCACGACCAAAGGCCGAGGTTTCCTCGGCACTGGTTAGCGCCTGATCCAAGGGCTTGCCGCGCCAGGAGCTTTCGGTCGCCAAAAGAACCGTGCCGGTGCTGTCGGCCACGATCACCGCATCCTGCAACCCGGCCCAGGCGCGTTCGTGCTTCATCAGGTCGGCGCCCACCACGATCACCCCGATCGCCCGGCCCTCGGCCAGGATCTGCCGGGAATAGGTGAAATCATACCCCCCGCCAGGACGCGGCGCGGCGGCAAAGACCGTGTCTCGGCTGCGCATGGCATCGATGAAGTAGGGGCTGTTGCGGTGGTTGGAGCCCAGCAGATTGCGATTCGTCGCGCCCACCGCCCGGCCGTCCTTGTCCAGAAGCAGGATCGAGGCCACGCCAATCTCGCCCTGCACCTTGATGAGGCGCAAGGTGGTGTCGGTGTAGCGGCTTTTGGTCAGCGCATCGCGCAGCGCCGGGTCATCGACCAGCAAGAGCGGCACGACCGAGGTGCGCTGCAATTCGGACAGCATGTTGCCGGAATAAAGCGCCAGCCGCAGTTCGGCCCGGTTGCGGGTGGTCTCGGTAAAACGCTCCGAAAGCCAGCGATTGGTCACCAGCACCACGCCGATGGCCAGAAGGATGAACAGCGCCATGGCGATCCGCATGCGCCACGATCCGCCATAGGGCGCGTCATCCAGGGGGGCAGGATCGGGCAGGTCACTCATGGGGCAAATCTAGGCCCCGGCAGCCCGGGCCTCAAGCCGGGGCCGCTCAGGCCAGCGCCATCCCGCCCATGAGGCCGGCAAAGAGCGCAGCCCCGTCATTGCCACCCAGCACCGGGTCATTGGCACGTTCGGGGTGGGGCATCATGCCCAGGACACGGCGGTTTTCCGACAGGACACCGGCGATGTCGGCCATCGAGCCATTGGGATTGCGGGCATAGGTAAAGGCGATGCGATCCTCGGCCTGCAGACGGGCCAGCCCTTCGGCATCGATGGTGTAATTGCCGTCATGGTGGGCAATCGGGATCATCAGCGACTGGCCGTTGGCATAGGCTTGGGTAAAGGCGCTGGTGGTGGTGGCGACCTTCAGCTCGACCGTCTTGCAGGCGAATTTGAGGCCCGCGTTGCGCATCAGTGCGCCGGGCAGCAGCCGCATCTCGGTCAGCACCTGAAAGCCGTTGCAGATGCCCATCACATAGCCGCCGCGGGCGGCATGGGTCTGGATCGCCGCCGCGATGGGCGATTGCGCGGCAATGGCGCCGCAGCGCAGATAGTCGCCAAAGGAAAAGCCGCCCGGCACGCCCACCACATCGGTGCCTGCCGGCAGCTCGCTGTCCTTGTGCCAGACCCGCGTCACGCTGAACCCGGCGCGTTCAAGGGCCAGGGCCAGATCACGGTCGCAGTTGGAACCGGGGAAGGTGACGACAGCGGCTTTCATGGCCTTGGCCTCCGTGCGGGTGGGATGGCCCGGCAATAGCGCAAAGCGGCGGGGCCTTCCAGCCGGAATTTGGCGCAAATTCCGGGCCGATTTCTGGCGCAGAAATCGGGCCTTCCCCGACGCCCCGGAAAGGGGGCCACGGAAACTGCGCCAGTTTCCGTGCCGATTTCCGCGCCGGAAATCGGCTCAGCCCCGCATGTCGGTAATCACCGCCACCCCCGGTGGCATCGGACCGTTGAAGGCGCGCAGCTCCTCCGAAGCCCCCGACAGGGCCACATGCCGGGCCACGATGGGCGAGACATCCACCCGCCCCATCTCGATCAGCGTCAGAAGCGCCGGATAGCGCCAGGATGGCATCCCGCGCGAGCCGAAGACTGACAACTGCTTCATGTAGACCGCGTTCATGTTGATCTGCATCTTCGCCGTATGGCCAACCGGCAGACCCACCTGCACATGCCGCCCCATCGGTCGCAGGCATTCCAGTGATCCGTTGGCCGTCGCCTCGATCCCCAAAGCCTCGACTGAGACATGCGCCCCGCCGCCGGTGATCTCGACAATCCGCGCCGCGACATCCCCGTCGCGGGCATTCACCGCGGCCTCGGCACCAAGCGAGAGCGCATGATCCAGCCGCTCTTGCACTACATCGACCACGATCACCCGCGCGCCCAGTGCCCGGCCGAGAATGAGGAGCGACAGCCCCACGCCGCCGGTGCCATGCACGGCAAGCCATTCCCCCGCCTGCAGCGCTGCCCGCCCCGTCAGGGCGTGATAGGCCGTCGTCACCCGGCAGCCCAGCCCCGCGGCCAGGGCCGGCGTCAGGCTGTCAGGCAGCCGGGCAAGATTATGGGCATGGGGCGCACTGACATATTCGGCATAGGCCCCCGGTTCGCCAAACCCCGGCACGCGCTGCGCCCGGCATGTGGTGGTGTTGCCCGACTGACATTCCGGGCACTGGCCGCAGGACAGGATGAAGGGCGCGATGACCCGGTCGCCGACGCGCCATTTCGCCAAAGGCCCGGCTTCGACCACCTCGCCACAATATTCATGGCCCGGAATCGCCCCCAACGGAACCTTGGGATGCTCGCCCACCCAGCCGTGCCAGTCGCTGCGGCAGATGCCGCAGGCAAGCACCTTCAGCACCACGCCATCCGGTTCGCAGACCGGATCGGGCACGGTTTCAAGGGACAGATCAGCGTTATACTGGCGAATGACGGCGGCGCGCATCGACGTTTCCTTCTGGACTTGCCATCCATAGGGCTGCGAAGATCACGCCCTGTCCGTCATGGAAACGACAGGCCGTGTCGCTTTCAGCGCCAGAGCGGGGCGTCAACCCCGCCCCCTCCGGTCAGAGCAGCTCGACCTTGTAGCTTTCAATGACCGTATTGGCCAAAAGCTTTTCGCACATCGCCTTGACGGCGGTTTCGGCGGCGGCCTTGTCGGTCTCGGCCAGATCCAGCTCGATCACCTTGCCCTGCCGCACGCCATTGACGCCCGCAAAGCCAAGGCTGCCCAGCGCGTGGCGCACGGCCTCGCCCTGCACATCCAGAACACCGTTCTTCAGCATGACCGTGACGCGGGCTTTCATGGTAGTCCCCCAAAAGTGTTTTGCCGCCCCTTACCCCCGCCACGACGCGGCGGCAAGGGGGCCGGGCGTTCAGTTGATGAGCGTTGGTTTCGTCGTATGCGTGACATTCGACGGCAGGACACCCAGCCGCCGGGCGAGTTCGGAATAGACATCGCCCAATGGCACCGGATCGGCCGGGCCCGCGCCTTCGCGTTCGGTCATGGCCCGCAGGTCCCACAGCCGGCAGCTGTCGGGCGTGATCTCGTCGGCCACGATCAGGCGCATGAAATCGCCCTCCCAGATGCGCCCCATCTCCAGCCGGAAATCGGCCAGACGCACGCCCACGCCCAGCATGACCCCCGACATGAAGTCGTTGACCCGCAGGGCAAGCGCCACCATGTCATCCAGATCCTGCTGGTTGGCCCAGCCAAAGGCGACGATATGTTCTTCGGCCACCATTGGGGAATTCAGCCGGTCGTCCTTGTAATAATACTCCACGATCGGCCGCGGCAGCGCCACGCCCTCGGGGATGCCCAGCCGCGCCGACAACTCGCCCGCGGCAAAGTTGCGCACCACCACCTCCAGCGGCAGGATCTCGGCCATGCGGACCATCTGTTCACGCATGTTGAGGCGGCGGATGAAATGGGTGGGCACGCCGATGGCGTTCAGCCCGGACATGAAGAATTCCGAAAGCCGGTTGTTCAGCACGCCCTTGCCCTCGACGGCGGCGGGCTTGGGCTGTTCGGCGGTGGGGGCGCTGTCATCCTTGAAATACTGGATCAGCGTGCCCGGCTCAGGCCCTTCGTAAAGGATCTTCGCCTTGCCCTCGTAGACCTTTTTCCTGCGCGCCATGCATGCCTCATCGCAAATGGGTAACGGGG
This sequence comes from Paracoccaceae bacterium, assembly GCA_023254015.1. GTDB lineage: Bacteria > Pseudomonadota > Alphaproteobacteria > Rhodobacterales > Rhodobacteraceae > Tabrizicola_A. The sequence continues at coordinate 3,960 of JALQYS010000301.1, read as the reverse complement.
CGGCGGATGCCACCCTTTCTCCCTTTGCTCGCCCTTACACATTGCCGCCCCTGCATGCAACCCGCCCTCACAGTCCCCCACCACCCGCACAGTCCCTCTTGAACGCAGAACCCCATGCGGGCATATGGAACCCAAGCGCAGGATTTCAGCCGGAGGGCCCAGCCATGACCACCTTTGACGATCGCGAACACGCATTCGAAGCCAAATATGCCCATGATTCGGAGATGCAGTTCCGCGCCGAAGCCCGCCGCAACAAGCTGGTCGGCCTCTGGGCTGCCGAACTGATGGGCAAATCGGGCGATGCGGCCGCCGAATACGCCATGTCGGTGGTGTCGGCCGATTTCGAGGAAGCCGGGATCGAGGATGTGGTGCGCAAGGTCGCAGCCGATCTGGCCGGAAAGGCCAGCGCCGAGGCCGTGCGCGCCAAGATGACCGAGCTCTTGCCGGTCGCCAAGGCGCAGTTGATGTCGGAACTCTGATCCGGCCGGCCCCAGACGCATTGGGGCAAGGCGCAGTCTGATCGTTCGGGGCGGTGGTCGTGCAGGCGGCCACCGCCCCTTCTATTTGCCCGGCATGGGGTCAATGCAGGCCGGTAAAACCTGCGGCCTTTTATCCGTTAATCCAACCTTCACCGCGCCTGCGGCAGGGTGCGGCCATGAATGCATGGAGGTGGGATGCGGATTGCAAGACAGGCTGCCGGGGCAGCCACGGTTCTCAGAGGTGCCTTCTTGCGCGGGCCGGGCGCCTGGCGCCTCTGGCAGATTCTGACACGGGCAGGCCTTTCGCTGGCCATAACCGGGCTGTTCCTTTGGCTCCTCTCCGACCGGCTGGCCCAGATCGACACCGCCGCGCTGTCACGGGCGCTTGGCCGGATCGGCCCGGGCCAATGGGCACTGGCACTGGCGCTGACGGCCGTGTCGTTCTGGGCTGTCGGCCAGTATGACGCGGTCGTGCACCGCCACCTTGCCACCGGCCTGCCCGGCCGAGCCGCCCGCCGGGCGGGCATCTGCGCGATTGCTGTCAGTCAAAGCCTCGGGCTTGGCCTGATCTCGGGGGCCATCCTGCGCTGGCGGATGCTGCCCGGTCTCAGCCTGTGGCAGGCCACCCGCATCACCGCCGCCGTGGCCCTGTCGTTCCTGGCGGGATGGGCTGTGGTGACCTCGGTCGTGCTTCTGGCCCTGCCCGCTGCCCCCTTTCGGGGCACGGCCGCGCTGGGGCTGGCCCTGGCCCTTGGCCTTGCCGCCCTTTGCATCGCCGCGCCGCGCCTGCCCTTGCGGCCCTTTCGCTGGCCGAACGCTTTCACCTTGTCCCGCCTTGTCGGGCTTTGCGCCCTTGACACAATTGCCGCGGCCCTTGCGTTGCAGGTGCTTTTGCCTGCCGACAGCGGCCTGGCCTTTGCCAGCCTTCTGCCCGCCTTTCTTCTGGCGCTTGGTGCGGGGCTGGTGATGGGAACGCCGGGCGGGATGGGCGCCTTCGAGGTCACCTTTCTGGCCCTGATGCCGGCCAACGCCGAAGCGGCCCTCTTGCCGGCGATCCTGGCCTGGAGGGTGGTCTACTATGCCTTGCCCGCGATGCTGGGCGCAGGCTTTGCCCTGCTGGGGCCGCCCGCTCGCCTGCTGCACCCTGCCGAACCGGCCAGCCTGCCGCCCGACGCCCGGGCCGAGGCCGGGCTGATCGGGCAGTCCGGCCTTGACCTGCTGCCAACCGGCCGGGGGGTCTGGCTTGCCGGACGGCGCGGCCATTGCCTGATTGCGCTGCTTGACCCGATGGGCCGGCACGACAGCGCCACGCTGGACCACGCCCTGCGGTCCATAAGCCGAACGGCCCGGGCCGAAGGCCGCATGCCAGTGCTTTACAAGGCCGGCCGCCGTCTGGCCGCGCGCGCGCGCCGTCGGGGCATGGCCCTGCGCCGCATCGGCTGGGACGCCTGGATTGCACCGGCCGATTTCCGGCTGGACCGGGCCTACCGCGCCGGCCTGCGCCGCAAGCTGCGCCGGGCCGAGGCGGCGGGCATTACAGTGCGCGCCTATGCCGGTGGCTCTTCGTCTGCGGCCCGGCCCGGCGACACGCCGGAGGCTCCGGACTGGACAATACTTGACCACATCGCCGCCGTCTGGCGCAGATCCCATGGCCCGGAGCGGGGGTTTTCCATGGGCCGCCACGACCGCGCCCACCTGCAAGCCCAAAGGCTTTACGTCGCCTTTCAGAGGGGCCGTCCCGTCGCCTATGTCAGCTTTCACACCGCGCCGCAGGAATGGACGCTGGATCTGATGCGCCACCTTGACAACCTGCCCGATGGCACGATGCACAGCCTGGTGACCGCCGCCCTGTTCGACGCCCAGGCCCTGGGTCTCGCCCGCCTGTCCCTGGCCGCAGTGACCGACGGGGCAATCGCCCCAAGACAGTCTCGCCCCGACCTTCCCGGACGGCTCTTGGCGGTGGTTGCACCGGAAACGGCGAAAGACGGGCTTTACAGGTTCAAGTCCTGCTTTGCGCCACGCTGGTCGCCGCTTTATCTGGCCGCCCCCTCGCGCCCCGGGCTTGTCCTTGCGGCCCTGTCGCTTTGGCGCGCGATCACCCGCCCGCCCCCCCTCCTGCCGGAAATCGAGCGTGAGACTTCGGATTATGGATTTGCCTCTGCCTCTGCCCCGTGGCACATCGCAGACAGAACAGCCTGACACGCCGGAGGACACCATGACCCAGGATGCGCTTTCCAGATTGCTTGCTACCCGTGACTGGCTGATGGCCGACGGGGCGACGGGCACGAACCTGTTCAACATGGGCCTCACCGCAGGTGAGCCGCCCGAGTTCTGGAACGTCGATCACCCCGATCGCATCCGCACCCTCTATCGCGGCGCGGTCGAGGCGGGGTCAGACATCTTTCTGACCAACACCTTCGGCGGCAATGCCAGCCGCCTGAAACTGCATGGCGCGCAAGGGCGGGTGCGCGAATTGAACCGCATCGGTGCGAGCCTTGGCCGCGAGATCGCCGACGCCGCAGGCCACCCGGTGGTCGTTGCAGGCTCGGTCGGCCCGACCGGCGACATCTTTGAGCCGATGGGCACGCTGACCCATGCCGCCGCGGTCGAGATGTTCCACGAACAGGCGGAAGGGTTGAAGGAAGGCGGCGCCGATGTGCTGTGGATCGAGACGATCAGCGCGCCCGAGGAATACAAGGCCGCAGCCGAGGCCGCGCGACTGGCCGGGATGCCCTGGTGCGGCACCATGAGCTTTGACACCGCCGGCCGCACCATGATGGGCGTCACTTCTGCCGGGATGGTCGAAATGGTCAATGCCCTGCCTTATCCGCCGCTGGCCTTCGGCGCCAATTGCGGGGTGGGGGCCTCTGACCTGATGCGCACGGTCATGGGATTTGTGGCCGCCGGGGCAACCATCCCGCTGATCGCCAAGGGCAATGCCGGCATCCCGAAATACCACGACGGTCATATCCACTATGACGGCACGCCCGAACTGATGGCGGAATATGCCGTTCTTGCGCGTGATGCGGGGGTGCGGATCATTGGCGGCTGCTGCGGCACCATGCCCCAGCACCTGAAGGCGATGCGGGCCGCGCTGGAAAGCCGCCCGCGGGGTCCGATCCCAACGCTTGACGATATCCAGGCGAAACTCGGCGCGTTTTCCTCCACCAGTGACGGCACCGGCGGCGGCGCGCCCGCTCCGCGCGAACGCCGCGGCCGCCGGGGCTAAGGGGAGAGGGCAGCGCGCACGGGCAGGCCATCCTTCCCCGCCGTTTCAGGCCGCCCGGAAATCGTGCGATTTCCGGCACCGGTTTCTGTGTCAGAAACCGGCTTCGAACAGGTTCAGCTGGTCGCCGGCCTGGGCGGGCGGCGCGAAAAGATCGCAGCGCAGCGCCGGCAGGCGGGTGGCCAGACCCAGCCGCGCCATGGCCTTTTCAAACCGCTGTGACAGCAGCCCGGCCCACAGCCCCTGCCCTGTCAT
>JALQYS010000290.1 GCA_023254015.1 Paracoccaceae bacterium | reverse complement strand
ACCAGATAGCCCCGGTCGGCGGCATCGCGCACGGCCATGTCAACGCATTGGTCGGTGACGATGCCTGCGATCACCAGAAAGCGGGTGTTGAGGTTGCGTAGCACATAATCGGCATTGGTCGAGTTGAAGAGGCCGGACGAGGTTTTCGGCAGCACGGGTTCATTTTCGCCGGGCGTCAGGGGCGCGATGATCGCCCCTTCGGGCGCGCCCTTGGGCACATGCATGGCCGACAGTTTGTGATCCAGGGACCGGTCACGGCCATCGGCGGTCAGGCTTTCGATGATGGTGTGGCAGACATTCTCGCCCGCCTTGCGGAAGGCGTTCAGGATTTTCACCTGATTGGGGATCACCACCTCATGCACCCGCTGCATGAAATAGCTGTCGGCGGGCATCGGGTGGGTCGGATCCATCATCGGTTCGGCCCAGATGCGCTGCATGTCCACCAGAAGAAGGGTGCAGGCGCCCTTGGTATAGGCGCTGTCGCGGCGGATGGTCTGGCCGCCATGTTCGATGGAAATCAGGTCGCTCATGTCATTCTCCGGCATGCTCGCCGCTGTGCGGCGCTGTCTTGGGATGGGAGGAGGGCTGGTCCTCGGTGATGCCCGAAAGGCTGCGCAGGGCCTCGATTTCGGCAATCCTGGCGCGCGAGCCGGGCGAAAGCCGGGTGGTGGTGGCGGCAATCAGGGCCTCGACCTGCGCAAGGGCCGGCACCATGGTGTCAAAGGGCGATGGTCCTTCGACGGGGGCGGTCAGCACCACCCTGGCATGGGCCACCAGGGGCGAGGCCCAGGGGTCTGTGAACAGGATCACCTGCGCGCCCCGCTCGGCCGCGGCCGTCACGAACTGGATCGTGTCGACCTGATACCGCCGGTAGTCGAAGGCGATGATCAGATCGCGCCGACCGATGTCGATCAGCGAATCAACCCTGTCAGGCCGGCTGGCGCTGACCATCTGGCAATCGGCCCGCAATTGTCGAAGGTGCTGCCAGAGCATCCCCGCCAGATAGCCCGAGAACCGGCCGCCAATGGAATGCAACCGCAGCGCGGGATCGGTGACCAGCCGTGCCGCCATGTCGAACTCGGCCGCGGGCACCATGGAGGCCGTGGCATCCAGCATGGGGACACAGGAGCGGATCACCTCTTGATAGATCCGCTCTTGCGGCACCGCTGCGGCCTTGCCCGCATCGATCATGGCCAGGGGCGAGTTCATCCGGGCCTGCACTTCCCCCAGCAAAGCCCTTTGAAAGTCGGGAAATCCGTCAAACCCAAGCCGCGAGACAAAGCGCAGGACGGTCGGGCCGGAAACCCCGGCAAGGGCGGCAAGTTGGGCCACGGTGTTCAGCCCGGCCGCCGGATAATCCGCCAGCAGGGCCCGCGCCACCTTCATGTCGGAAGGGGTCAGCTGCACGCTGCCATTCGTCAAGCGGTCGCGGATTGCCATCTTGTCGCCCCTTGTTCAGCCCAGTCGTAGAGCCCCATCGTTCGGCCCCGTCCTTTGGGGTCAGTATGTAACATACGATACAAACGTCAATCATTTTGATGATAGTGAAATTTTATTGACATTTCTGCCGCCGCTACACCATGCTTTGCCCAGGACCGGGCCCGCGCTCGGCCAGCACAGGGTCAGCACCGGAACTGTCGCCGTGTTTGGGGGAAATGATGCCGCGAATTGGGATGCAGGCCGTGAAGGGGGCGATCACGCTCGCCCTGCCGCTGATCGCCTTGGCGGTGATCGCCGAACTGGCCTTGCCCGCCGCCCTGGCGCGACTGGCGACCCTTTACCTGATCTATGTCACCGCCGTTGTCGGGATGCAGATCTACAGCGGCACCTCGGGCATCATCTCGTTCGGCCATGCCGGGTTCATGGCGCTGGGGGCCTATGCCTCGGCGCTCTTGACCATCCAGCCGGCGGTGGTCTCGACCAGCCTGCCCGACTTGCCGGTCTGGCTGACCGGACTAGTGGGGGGGCAGCCGCTCCTGGTGGGCATGGCGGGCGCCCTGGGGGTTGTCGGCCTTGTCGCCCTTGTCTTTGGCCTGCCCCTGTCGCGGCTGGGCGGGTCTGCGGCGTCGATCGCCACGCTGGGCTTTCTGGTCATCGTGCATGTCACGCTGGTTGCCTCGGCCGACATCACCCGTGGCAGCCAGACCTTCTTTGGCGTGCCGCGCGGGGTTTCGGCCCTGACCGCGCTGCCCGTTGCGCTGATCGCGGTTGCCCTGGCGCGAATCTACCGGAGCACCCGGGGCGGGCTTGCCCTGCGCGCGGCGCGCGAGGACGAAATCGCCGCGCGGGCAAGCGGCGTGAACGTGGTGCGCCAGCGCTTTGTGGCCTGGGTGCTGGGGGCCCTGGTCTCGGGCAGCGCCGGCGTGCTTATGGCGCATTTCCTGGGCGCCTTTTCGCCCAAGGATTTCCATTTCAACCTGACCTTCCTCCTGATGTCGATGCTGATCCTTGGCGGCATCTCGACGGTGTCGGGCGCGGTCGGGGGCACGACGCTGATCGTGGTGATGGTTGACCTGTTGCGCCGCCTTGAAGGCAGGGCCGAGGTCTTTGGTCTGAAACTGCCCGAGGTGTTCGGCCTGACCGACATTGGCGTGGGCCTTGTCATCCTGGCGGTGATGTATCGTCTGCGCGATGGTCTGTTCGGCCTGCGCGAAGTGGACGAGCGGCTGTTTCCCGAAGCCGCGGTCGCGCCGGCACTAGACGCGCAGACGGGCGCGCAGGGGGGCGTCGTGCGGGGAGCGGCCACAGAGGATGCCGCGCTGACCATCGAGGCGGTCGGACGTCGCTTTGCCGGTCTTGTCGCGCTGGAAGATGTCAGCTTTGCCGTGCGGCCCGGCCTTGTCACCGGGCTGATCGGGCCGAATGGCGCGGGCAAGTCGACGCTTATCAACGCCATCTCGGGCGTGGTGCCGCCCAGTTCGGGCCGGGTCTGGCTGAATGGCAGCGATACCGCACAGGTGCCGGTGCATGCGGTTCCGGCCCTGGGTCTGGGCCGCACCTTCCAGAACATCCGCCTGTTTCGCAATCTGACGGTGCTGGAAAACGTCACCGTCGCCGCCGATGTCATTGCCCGCCCCGGCCAGGACAGCCGCGCGGCGGCCATGGCGGCGCTGGCCGTGGTGGGGCTGCAGGATCTTGCGGCCCAGACCGCGGCCTCGCTGCCCTATGGCGCGCAGCGGCGGCTGGAAATTGCCCGCGCGCTGGCGCTGCGGCCGTCGTTCCTGCTGCTGGACGAGCCCGCCGCCGGCATGAACCCGGCCGAGACCGATGCCCTGATCGCCGTGCTGCGCCGGATTCGGGCCGATCACGGGATCGGGCTTCTGGTGGTGGAACATGACCTGAAGCTCATCATGCGGCTGTGCGATCATATCGTCGTGCTGAACAAGGGGCAGAAGATCGCCGAGGGCACCCCCGAAGACATCCGCGCCAACCCTGCCGTGATCGAAGCCTATATCGGCAAACGCCGCGCAGCCGCCTGACCCGACCAAGAAAAGCCAACAGAGGAAAACCGGACATGACGAAAAACAAGCTCTTGCTGCTTTCCGCCGCCCTGGCGGCGCTGGCATCCGCCCCGGCGCTGGCCGAGGATCTGGTGATCGGCCTTGCCACGGCGCAGACCGGCGGCCTTGCGCCCTATGACCAGCCGAACCTTGCCGGCCTGCAGCTGAAGATCGACGAGATCAACGCCGCCGGGGGCATTGGCGGGCAGTTCCCGATCAAGACCATCATCAAGGACACCCGGTCGGATTCGGCCCAGACCGCGCTTGTGGCACAAGAGCTGGTGGATGCGGGCGTGCAGCTGATCATCACGCCCTGCGATGCCGACCCCTCGATCGCGGCGGGCATGATCACCCAAGGGGCCGGCATTCCGGCGATCTCCTTCTGTGCCACCACGCCGACGCTGCCGCTGGCCGTCGGGGATTACATGTTCTCGAACTATCCCGCCGACAATGTGCAGGCGACGATGCTGGCCACCCATGCGATTGAGGCCGGCTACAAGACCGCCTATATCCTGACCTCGCCCGACACCGCCTATACGCTGAAGCTGCCGCAGTATTTCGGGCAGGCCTTCACCGCAAAGGGCGGCACGCTGCTGGGGGAAGGCACATTCAGCATGGGTCAGCAGGATTTCGGCGCCGAAGTGACGAAGATCGCCGCGATGGACCCAAAACCCGATGTCATCATGACCTCGGCCTATGAGCCTGACTTCCCCGCCTTCGTGCGGCAGTTGCGCGGTGCGGGCGTCACGACGCCGATCCTCGGGTCGGACGGGATCGACAGCCCCACGACCTTCGGTCTGGGCGAACTGGTCGAAGGGGTCGTGTTCTCGACCGCGGGGCATGCGACCGCCGGCAGCCCGCTGGAGGCCTTCAACGCCAAATGGGCAGAAAAGACGGGTGCCGCGCCCGATACCATCTACATCGCCAACGGCTATGACCTTGGCAACATCATCGAGGCCGCCGTCATCGCCGCCGACAGCATCGATCCGGCCGCCATCCGCGACGCCATCGCCAATCTGGAAAACCTGCAAGGCGTGACCGGGCCGATCACCTACAAGGGCACCATCGGCATGCCGCTGCGCTCGGTCTCGCTGGTGCGCATCAAGGCGGGCGACCGCGAGCTGGTTGCCCAAGGTCAGCCCGATCCGGCCGACATTCCGGCCCCCTGAGCCGGCCCCCCCCTGAGCCGGTCCCCTGAGCCGGCCCATGCGGCCCGGGGCTATCCCGGGCCACCCCCCATCCCGTCAGCCACGCAGGACCGCCATGACCCCGCCAGATGATCCCCTTCTGTCCATCGAGGGCCTGACCGTCAGCTATGGCGCGGTCGAGGCGGTGCGCGGCATTGATCTGACCGTCCGGCGCGGCGAGATCGTCACCCTTCTGGGCGCGAACGGGGCGGGCAAAAGCTCGACCCTGAACGCGCTGGTCGGGCTCGCTCCACGCAAGGCCAGACGGATGGTCTTCGAGGGCACCGACCTGATGGGTCTGCCGCCCGAAACCATCGTCCGGCGCGGCATGACGCTGGTGCCCGAGGGCCGGCGGGTCTTTTCCGCGCTGACGGTCGAGGAAAACCTGATGCTGGGCGGCGCGAAACATGCCGCGCGCGGCAATCAGGGGCTGGTGAAGGCCGACATGCTGGAGCGGTTTCCCATTCTGGCAGAACGGCTGCATCAGAAGGCAGGGTCGCTGTCGGGCGGGGAACAGCAGATGCTGGCCATCGCACGGGCGCTGATGTCTTCGCCTGACCTCCTGCTGCTGGATGAACCCTCGCTTGGCCTTGCGCCGCAGGTGGTGGACCGCATCTTCGATCTGATCGGCAACCTGCGCGACCGGGGGCTGACCATCCTTCTGGTCGAACAGAACGTGGCGCAATCGCTGGACATCGCCGACCGGGGCTATGTGCTGGCCAATGGCCGGATCGAGCTGCAAG
>JALQYS010000251.1 GCA_023254015.1 Paracoccaceae bacterium | reverse complement strand
TGGCTTTGTGCCCGCCTATATCCGGCCCCTCTTCTGCAAGGGCATCGGCCCCTTCCGCTGGTGCGCGTTGTCGGGTGACCCCGAAGATATCCGCAAGACCGACGCGGCGATCAAAAAGCTCTTCCCCGAAAACGCACACCTGCACCGCTGGCTTGACATGGCGGGCGAACGCATCGCGTTTCAGGGCCTGCCCGCCCGCATCTGCTGGATCGGCCTTGGCGACCGCCACCGTGCCGGGCTGATGTTCAACGAGATGGTGGCCTCGGGCGAACTCAAGGCCCCCATCGTCATCGGCCGCGACCATCTGGACAGTGGCTCCGTCGCCTCGCCCAACCGCGAGACCGAGGCAATGAAGGATGGCTCGGATGCCGTTTCCGACTGGCCACTCCTGAACGCCCTTCTCAACACCGCCTCGGGCGCGACCTGGGTCAGCCTGCACCATGGCGGCGGGGTCGGCATGGGATTCAGTCAGCATTCCGGCATGGTCATCGTCGCCGACGGCACCGAAGACGCCGCGCGCCGCCTGAACAATGTCCTGTGGAACGACCCGGCCACCGGTGTCATGCGCCATGCCGATGCGGGCTATGACATCGCCAAGGACCATGCAAAGGCGATGAACCTGCGCCTGCCGGGCATTCTGGGCAACTGAAAGCCAGTCCATCCTCTGTGCTCAAATATCCCGGGGCTCCGGGGGCTGGCCCCCGGTCCCATCTCACCCAAAGGACACGCCTCCATGCATTACGCCCCCGGAACAGACCCCTGCCCCCTTCCCTTCAGCCCGTTCAAGGCCTGCACAGTTCCGCGGCCCATCGGCTGGATCTCTACCCTCTCGCGCGACGGGGTGGCCAATCTGGCCCCCTACAGCCAGTGGCAGAACCTGACGTTCGACCCGCCGATGGTGATGTTTGCCGCCAACCAATATTCCGACGGGCGGCGCAAGCATACCGTCGTCAATGCCGAGGAAACCGGCTGGTTCGTCTGGAACATGTGCAATTTTGCCCTGAAAGACGCCATGAACATCACGGCGATGGAATGGCCGGACGGCACGGATGAATTTGAAAAGGCAGGGCTGGAAAAGGCTGCCTCGCTTGACTGCCCCGTGCCGCGCGTGGCGGCAAGCCCGGCGCATTTTGAATGCCGCTATCTGTCGACCCACCGCCTGCGCGGCAACTCCAACCATGGCTGGGTCGAGGTGGTCTATGGCGAGGTGACGCGCATCCATGTAAAGGATGAGGTCCTGACGCCCGAGGGCAAGCTAAACTACGGCCTGATCCAGCCGCTCGCCCGGATGGGCTATCACGATTACACCGTGGTGCGGGAGACCTTCACCATGCCCATCCCCGGCGCCTCCGGGCTGGCAGCGGCGGGGCTCGAGGGCAAAGCCTGACCCCGCCACTGATTTTCGGCGAAAATTCCCGCGCTTAGCCGGCCAGGCGCGGGTTTTTTCCGTGCTCGCCCACCCAGATCGGGTTCGACCAGGCGCGCTTGCCTGCGGCATCGATCACGGCGGCGCGGATCCAGGGGCTGTTGTTCAGCCGCTCCAGCACCACCTCGCCGCGGGTCATGCTGTGGCCATGGATCGCCTTGGCCCCCGTGCCCCAGCCCAGCGCCACGATCGACGACACCGCCGAACATTCGACGATCAGCTTGCCGTCCTCGACCCGCACATCGCGCAACTCGGGCCCCTGGCTTGAATAGAAATGCCCCGCCTTCAGGGCATCCAGCAGCGCCTCTGGCTCATTGGCCTCGGCCTTGACCATCACCCAGCCGCCGAAATGGTCGGGTTCGGAAAAATGCGCGTCATCGGTGGCGATCAGCGTCAGCTTGCGCCCCTCGCTGAGCAGAAGGTCGGCGATGGCAAAACCATCGGGCCGGTCGCAGCCCATGGCGCAGCCGTGGTTATAGACCTCCACCGCGTGGGCGGCGGTGATGGTGCGGGCATCCTCCAGCGTCAGGCCCGACCATTGCGGGTGGGCGATCGCGACAAAGGCCCCGGCAGCGGCGGCACGCGCGGCGATCTCGGCGGCGGTTTCCTGCCCCTCGACCGGGACGAACCAGGGCGAATTCGACGGAGCGAAATCGGCGGGCAGCCCGACAGCAAGGATATGCCACAGCTCGCCATTGGCCATCGCGCCAGAATGCAGTTCGGCCCCGAGGATCGTGGTGAAGCCCTTGTCGCGCATCGGCACGGTATCGACGATCGGATAGCCATAGGCGCCGATGAAATGGTCGGTCAGCGCCAGGAAGTCATAGCCCTCGGCCTTGTAGCGCCGGCAGACCTCTTCGGGTGACAACACCCCGTCCGACCGGGTCGAATGGGTGTGCAGGTTGCCGCGCCAGAAGCGGCCCCTTGCGGCAAATGCGGGGTCCCTGTGGGTCATGTCAGTCTCCTTGGCGGTCGTTTTCCGCTTGCGGCATCGCGCACTATCGCAAGCCGCCGAAAGCTGTGCTATCCGAACTCCGTCGGATGGAAAAGGCAAGTGGCGATGGTTGCGCTGGGCAAACAGGCGATGGCACCGGGCGAGGCGGTGGGCTGCGTGGCCCTGCCGGCCAGTGAGATGGCAACGCGCGCGGCAGAGGCTGCGGCCTTTCTCAAGGCGTTGAGCCATGAGGGCCGGCTGATGATCCTGTGCCATCTGTCATCGGGCGAGAAATCGGTGACGGAACTGGAAGAGCGGCTGGGCCTGCGTCAGGCCGCCGTCAGCCAGCAGCTTGCCCGGTTGCGGTCCGAAGGGCTGGTGACGGCACGGCGCGACGGCAAGGCGATCTATTATTCGATCAAGGATCCCAAGGCCGGGGCGATCATGGAACTTGTCTACGACATGTTCTGCAACCCCGCCGCTTGAGCGCCGCTCATCGAGCCCTTCGGGCACTCTTCGCGGGCGATCCGGCCCCCCGATCAGCCTGTCTCAGCCGCGCCCGATAAAGGGCATGTCGCGGGCCATGATGGTCAGGAAGGGGATGTTGGTGGTCAGCGGCAGGCTGGCCATGTGCAGCACCGCCGCGGCGACCTCCTCGACCGCCATCGTCGGCTCGGCCCGGATCGCACCATCGGCCTGACGCACGCCTTCGGTGAAACGCTGGGTCATCTCGGTCAGGGCGTTGCCGATGTCGATCTGGCCACAGGCGATGTTGAAGGCCCGGCCATCCAGCGCAAGGGTTTTCGTCAGGCCGGTGACGGCATGTTTCGACACGGTATAGGGCACTGACCCCGGGCGCGGGGCATGGGCCGAGATCGAGCCGTTGTTGATGATCCGCCCGCCCTGCGGCGACTGCCGCCGCATCAGGCCAAAGGCCGCCCGCGCGCAGAGCACCATGCCCGAGATATTGGTGTGCATGACCGCCAGCCAATCCTCGACCGGGATTTCATCGATAGGCGCGGCCTTGGCCGAGATGCCGGCATTGTTGAACAGCACATCCAGCCGGCCCCATTCGGCGGCCAGCCGGGCAAAGGCGGCCTCCACCTCGGCCGGGTTGCCGACGTCGGCGGGCAGGATCAGCACATCGGCGCCCTCGGCGGTGGCGCGAAGGGTCTCTTCGCGCCGGCCCATCAGCGCCACGCGCCAGCCCGCCTGCCGAAAGGCCCGCGCCGTGGCCCGGCCTATGCCGGCACCCGCGCCGGTGATGAGGATGGTCCTGTCCATGGGCGCCCCGCTATTTCAGCGCGTCCGACATCAGCTGCCCGCCCGTCGCCCAATCGGATTTGGCCACGTCGGTGAAGATCACCTGCACCGCCTCAGGCCGGCCGTTGCAGGTTTCGGCCCAGGCGCGGGTCACCGCCTCGGCGCAGGCGCGTTTCTGCGCGTCGCTGCGGCCTTCCAGCATTTCGATGCGG
>JALQYS010000231.1 GCA_023254015.1 Paracoccaceae bacterium | reverse complement strand
TCACCGGCACCACTTCTTCGAAGAAGTGGCATCCCCCCCAAAACCACTACTCCTTTTGCTTCGGTGTCAGCAGCTTTTTCGGCCGAATGGCTTCGGCGGCCTTGAACAGCCCGAAGGTCTGGTTGACGTAATTCACCACGCCGCCGATCTGCTCCATATAGGTTTGCAGCTCCGGCGTGCGCTCGGCCTGCACCAGCTGCACCGGGCGGTCCGGGCCATTGGCCTCAAACTGGACATAGAACAGAGGCTCGCCCCGGCGCAGGATGATGTCCTTGGTCGGGTCATGCCATTCAAAGGCCCACATCAGCGGCCGCGGCCAGATGTTCAGCGGGAAGCGCCCGCCAAAGATGGTGCCGGGCAGCGGATCGGGGCGGTAATGCATGAAAGCCGACAGCTGCGTCACATAGACCGTCTCATCCGCAATGAAGCAATAGGGTAGCGACAGCTGCACCGTGGGCCGGTCGGGATAGCGCCATTCGGCTTCGTTCACCAGGGTCAGCACCTCGCCCAGCTTGTTGCCGCGGATGCTGGAGGCCGTTCCCGCCCGGTTGATCAGATGCGGTTTGCCCTTGTCATCGCGGCCAAAGCCGATGTGGATGTCAAAGGGGCATTTGATCATGAAATACCGGCTTTCCAACTGAATCACGCCGGGGCAACGGCCCGCGCTTTTGGCGTGGGTCTTGTTGGTCTGGCGGAATGACACCCGTTCTGGCGGGTCATACATCACCGCGCCCTTGTCGCTGGTCAGGAACCAACCCACCGTGATCGGGCCGGAGTTTGGCCCGCCCTCGGGCCGTTCGATCATGATATTGAAATCCATTTTCCGCACTTTCTTTTTGCCGCAAGGTTGCGTTCTTGGCCCCATCTGTCAATGCGGCCTGTCTGCCCTTTGTCGGGATGCAGGCCTGACCGGCAGGCTCAGGGGGGTCAACAGCTTGGTCAGCCCGGCTTGACAAGGGCCGATTTGCCTCTCAAACCCCAGGCAAATCCGATGGAGGCCTCCATGCCTGATGACCGCCTGATCGTTGCGCTTGATGTTCCGAATGTGGTGCAGGGGCTCGACCTTGCCGCGAGGCTGGGCGATGCCGTCAGCTTTTACAAGATCGGGCTCGGCATGCTGACCGGTGGCGGCTTTGCGCTGGCCAATGAGTTGAAGCACGAACAGGGCAAGCGGGTTTTTCTGGACATGAAGCTGTTCGATATCGGTGCCACGATCGAGGCAGCGGTGCGCGGCATTGCCCAGTATGATCTGGATTTCCTGACCGTTCACGGCGACCCGCAGGTGGTGCGGGCGGCGGCTGAAGGGAAGAGAGGAAAAGAACTGAAAATTCTTGCGGTTACCGTGCTGACCAGCCTTGATCGGGCAGACCTTGACGCCAACCTCATCAAGCCCGGCGACATTCACGAGATCACGCTGGAACGCGCCGCGCGGGCGTTTGATGCCGGGGCCGACGGCGTGATCGCCAGCCCGCAAGAGGCCGCGATGATCCGCGCCTTGCCGCAGGCGGCGGGCAAGCTGATCGTGACGCCCGGCGTCCGCCCGGCAGGTGCCGCGCAGGGCGACCAAAAGCGGATCGCAACCCCGGCGCAGGCCATTTCGGATGGGGCCAACCACATTGTCGTTGGCCGTCCGGTGTGGCAGGCGGCAGACCCTGCCGCCGCCGCCCGTGCGATTGTGGCCGAACTGGCCGGGATCTGAGACCTCACATATCCTTCATCAGCCGCAGCGCGTCATAGATCGCGGCATGGGTGTTGCGGCTTTCCACCGCATCGCCGATGCGGAACAGTTTGAAGCCTTTCGGCCCACCGTTCAGCGTTTGCGGCTTGCCGTGGATCAGCGCGTCGTAATCCATGGCGCCAAGGTTTTCCGACTGCGGCTTCAGATCAAAGTAAATGTCATCCAGCGGCAAGGTGCCGTGGTTGACGACGATCTGGTCGAAATCCCGCTCCTGCCCGACGTCCATATAGTCTGAATCGACAACCGCCGTCAGCCGGTTGCCGGTTTTCTTCACGCCAGTCAGGCGGTAAGTTACCGTAAAGGTGACCTTCTTGTCCTGCAGCGCGCGCATGTAGGGCACAAGGTTCATCGCCATGACTTCCGGCGCAAAGCTGCGGTCGGGGGTCATCACCTCAACGCTGGAGCCAGCTTCGGCGATGAGTTGCGCGGTTTGCAACGCCGTATGGTCGCCTGCGTCATCGAACAGCAGCACGTTCTGACCGGGCTTCACATCGCCCGACAGGATGTCCCAGGCCGAGACGGTCAGCTCGTTGCCATAGGCCAGAACGTCCTTCTGCGGCAGGCCGCCGGTGGCCACGATCACCACATCGGGTTTTTCGCCCAGCACGTCCGCCGCCTCGGCAAAGGTGTTGAACCGGAACTCCACATCGCGCGCCGCGCATTGTGCCATGCGCCAGTCGATGATGCCGATCATTTCCGAACGCCGTTTGGTCAGCGAGGTCAGGCGCACCTGCCCGCCGGGCTGATCGGCGGCCTCGAACACCACAACCTGATGGCCACGCTCGGCCGCCACCCGCGCCGCTTCCAGACCTGCCGGACCGGCGCCGATCACCACGACCTTTTTCAACTCCTTGGCCGGGGTGATGGTGTGGGGCATGGTTTCTTCGCGCCCGGTTGCCGGGTTGTGGATGCAAAGCGCCATGCCGCCCTGATAAATCCTGTCAAGGCAATAGGTTGCACCGACGCAGGGCCGAATGTCATCCTCGCGCTTGTCGATGATCTTCTGGACGATATGCGG
>JALQYS010000036.1 GCA_023254015.1 Paracoccaceae bacterium | reverse complement strand
CGCATGCCGCCCACCGACTTGTGCCCCTTCAGCGAAGCCAGGCCGGCTGCCTTGGATTCGGCCAGGAACCTGGCGTCGAGTTCGGCATCGGCCAGCACGAACGGCACGTTCATGGCCGAACGACAATCGGGATCGACCGGGTTGGTATAGAAGCCGCCGGACTGGTCGATGCATTCGTACAGGATGCGCGCCTTCTCGTCGTTGATCGCCGCCATGCCTGCCAGGCCGCCCTGACGCTTCAACCACTGGAAGACCAGGCCGGCGATGTAGATGCCGTAGGTCGGCGGCGTATTGAGCATCGAACCGTTCTCGGCCATCACCGCGTAATCCATCACCGTCGGGATGGTCAGCGGCGCCATGCCTAGCAGGTCGCGGTGCACGACGACCAGCGTCAGGCCAGACGGGCCGATGTTCTTCTGGGCGCCCGCATAGATCAGGCCGAATTTTTCGACCGGCACCGGCCGCGACAGGATGTGCGACGACATGTCGGCCACCAGCGGCACGCCGGTATCGGCGATACGCTGGGCCGGAATCTCGACACCGTGAATGGTTTCGTTGGTGCAGACATGCAGGTAGGCAGCGAACGGATCGAGCTGGATCTCGTCGGCGAACGGCAGGCGGGTGAAACTGCTCGCCTCGGTCGTGGTGGAAATCGCCGCCCGGCGCTGGGATTTCATCGGCGGCTTCAACGGGCTTCTGGGCGTGCCGCCACTGATGGCCCCGTGGGAGCGTGACGACCCCTATCTCTCTTCGATCGAGACATATTTCCTGATCCTGGTCATCGTGGCGCTGGTCTATGGGGTTCTCTTATGGCTCAGCCGGTCGCCCTTTGGCACGCTTCTGGCGGCGATCCGCAGCAATGAGGACCGCACCCGCTTTCTGGGCTTTGAGGTGACGACGGCCAAGCTTTTCGCCTTTACCCTTTCGGGGGTGATCGCGGGGCTGGCAGGGGCGCTGTTCACCGCGCAATTCGGCTTTGTCTCGCCGCCGCTGGTGGGCTTTGCCCTGTCGACCGAGGTGCTGATCTGGGTCGCCGTCGGCGGGCGCGAGGTGCTTCTGGCCGCCGTCGCGGGGGCGATGCTGGTGCGCTGGGGGGAAAACCTGCTGTCCGACCGGCTGGGCCAATACTGGCTTCTGGCGATGGGGCTGCTGTTCATCCTTGTGGTCGTCGTCGCGCCGCGCGGCCTGTTCGGCCGGCTGCTGGACCTGTCGGCCCGCCGCCGCTCCTGATCTTTCCCTTCCTTCTGCCCTTTCCGGTCCTGCCCTTGTGGCAGGGCCCTTGGGCAGGCATGACCTGTGCAAAGGACAAAACCCATGACCTATGTCGTCATCGACCCCTGCATCCGCTGCAAATACCAGGATTGCGTCGAAGTCTGTCCGGTGGACTGTTTCTACGAAGGCGAGAACATGCTGGTGATCCATCCCGACGAATGTATCGACTGCGGGGTATGTGAGCCGGAATGTCCGGTTGACGCGATCAAGCCGGATACGGTCCCCGCCATCGAACCCTGGCTTGAGCTGAACCGCACCCATGCAACGCGCTGGCCGAATATCAACGAAAAGGGCAATCCCCCCGCCGATTGCGAGGATTGGGCCGCCCTTCCCGACAAGCTGGCGCATTTCTCGGCCGAACCTGCCGCCCGGTGACGGTCAGCAGGTCTGGTCAGGCCAAAAGGTATTGCCGGCGGGTCCGGTCGAAATCGACGATCCGGCGGCCGGCGGCAAAGGCCGCCTGCAACTCTCGCCGCAGGCCCATACGCAAGTCATGGGCCTGTTCGGGGGCGTCGCGGGTCAGGGCCTCAAGGTCTTCGGGCAGGGTCAGCGGCAGCGCCGTGCTGGGCTGTGGCGGGCGGGGCCGCCCCTCGGCAAGCGCCTTTACCACGGCCGAACCCAACTCCCAGTCCACCATCAGCCGGTCAGAGGCGAGGCCGCTGTTGATGCCGGCCATCTCGCCGTAATAATCGGGCAGATAGGTGGCCGAGGTCGCGCCAAGCCGGTGGATGTTCAGGGTCGCATTGACCGGACGCAGGGGGTCAAAGGTCCAGCGGACATGGGTGATGCCGCGCTCAAGGCCCCAGCGCCGCTGATACAGCTTCAGCCGCACGCCCAGTTGCAGCCCGCGCGCCTGCGGCAGGACGGCCAGCCGGTGGGAATGCTGCACCTGCGGGTCGCGCGTTGGAAAGCCAAAGATATAGCCCAGCAGCCGGCCATCTCCAAAGGCGCCCCCGACAAGGCCGCCCTCGGCCTGAATGACCATCATCAGGTCGGCCGGATCGGGCAGATCGCCCTCGCCCCAGACGGCGCGCTGCAAATCCTCGGCGGCGCGAAACTCGGCCATGCCCGCCAGATCGCGGAAAGTGATTTCGGTCATGCGCTGAGTTCCTGAACCGACAAGGTTGCGGTTTTCAGATAGTCGAGATCCAGCGTCACGCCAATGCCCGCCCCTTGGGGAACCGGCATCCGGCCCCCTTCGGTTTCCAGTTTCTGCTCGATGATGTCGCGGGTGAAATACCGGCTGGCGGACGAGGTGTCGCCCGGTTTGGTAAAGCCGGGCAGAGTGGACAGGTGGATGTTGTGCGCGCGGCCGATGCCCGATTCCAGCATCCCGCCGCACCAGACCGGCACATGGAAGGACTGACACAGGTCATGGATCTGGCGCGCCGCCGCATGGCCCCCCACCCGCCCGACCTTGATGTTGATGACCCGCGCCGCATCGGTCTGCAGCGCCTTTCGGGCATGGTCGACGGTACGGATACATTCATCCAGACACAGCGGCGTGCGGATGCGCTGTTGCAAGGTGGCGTGGTCGTGAATGTCGTCCCAGGCCAGCGGCTGTTCGATATAATCCAACCCGAAGTCATCCATCTGCCCGATCAGCGCGCTGTCGGCCAGCGTATAGCAGCAATTGGCGTCAACGGTCAGATGCGCCGCGGGGAAGGTGTCTCGCACGGCGCGCAACAGGCCGATGTCATGCCCGGGTTTCACCTTCAGCTTGATGCGCTTGTAACCTTGCTGCAGATGCGATGCCACCCGGTCCAGCGTGCCTGAAATCGGGCCGATCCCCAGCGATACGCCCACGTCGATGGCCTCGCCCGTGCCGCCCAGGACGGTCTGCAACGGCAGGTTCAGCGATTTGGCCCAAAGGTCCCAGAAGGCCATTTCCACCGTCGCGCGGGCCATGAAATTCGCCCGCCATGGCAGGAAAAGGCGGGCCAGATCTTCGGGATGGGCAAAGGTCTTGCCCAGCACCTGAGGCAGCAGAACCTTGGCCAGAAGGTCCATCGCCCCCGCCACGGTTTCCTCAAGATAGTCGGGCAGCGGGTCCATCACGCCTTCGGCATGGCCCTCCAACCCGTCCGCCCGCAGGGTCAGCAGCGGAAAGACCTTTTCGGTCATCGTGCCGGTGGCGATAGTGAAGGGCGTGACCAGCGGCAGGCGCACCAGCCGCAGGGTGGCCCCGTCGATACGCAGGGGCGCGCGGATGGGCGCGGCGTTGGGCATGGTGAACCTCCTTGCGGGTGGGGTGTCGATGTGACGATTTCAGATTACTTGCAATGTTGACCGATTGAAAGTTTCCTGACAAGCTTCCCCTGCAAAAGGGGGTGCAGGTGGAAGAGACCCGGGAAAAATCAGTTGAAAAGGCCCAGCCGCCCGGGGGCGATCTGCACCATCGTCTGATGCTTGCCGCCGAATCGGGCACACCGTCAGAGCGTATGCTGGCGCATTATCTGGCATCGAACCTGCCCTCGCTGCCCTTTGAAACCGCGGCCACTGTCGCCGCCAAGGTGGGCGTGTCCGAAGCCTCGGTCGGGCGGTTTTGCCGGTCGATCGGCTATCGCCACCTGAAAGATCTGAAATCCAGCCTGCAGGTCGATCTGGGCGAGAAGGCCTGGCTGATCGGTGACCGCCTGCAGGATTTCCACCAGCGCAGCCAGAAGGGCAACGCCGAACTGGCCCACGCGCTGGAGCGCGAGATCGCCGCGCTGGTGACGGTCTATGAGTTGGCCGCGACGCCGGATTTCACCGCTTGCGTGCAAAGGCTTGCCCGGGCCCGGTCGGTCTGGGTGGCGGGCTTTCAGACCGAGCGCGGGCATGCGGCCGAACTCGTGCACAACCTGCAATATCTGCGCTCCGGGGTGCATCTGGCAGATGTCTCCGGCGGGCATTTCGCCGAGGTGCTGCTATCGGACCCCGACGAGACGACGCTGGTGTTGATCGACGGCCGCCGCTATTCGCGACTGACGCGCGATCTGGCGCTGGCCGCACGGGACGAGGGCATTGCGGTGACACTGATCACCGACCCCTATTGCGACTGGGCGCCGGGGCTGGTGACAGAGCTTTTCGCCGTCCCCACCGATCTGAACCATTTTTGGGACACCACATCGGCGATGTCTTCGCTGATCGGCCTGCTGGTCAACGGCGTCTTCCGTGAGCTGGGGGCCGAGGTCGAGGATCGCATGGCCCGTGTCTCGGCCTTTTACGACGATTTCATCGGACATACCGTCCCGGGGCGCAACCCGGGCAAACCCTGACCCAAACGACCAACAGAGAGAACCCGACATGACATTTTCCTTCCGCAAATCCCTTCTGGCCGCCAGCGTCAGCCTTGCCGCGCTGATCTCGGCGCAGGCCGTTATCGCGCAAGAGGCGGTTTTCGTGATCGGCACCAGCGAGGTGGGCGCCCCCACCTACAACCCGATCAAGGCCACGATGCTGAATACGGCCACCGGCCTGTTGTTCGACCGTCTGGTCAGCCAGGCCGCCGACCTGTCCTATCACCCCTGGCTGGCCGAAAGCTGGGAAGAGGCCGCCGATGGCATGTCCTGGACCTTCAAGCTGAAACAAGGTGTGACCTTCCACAATGGCGAGCCGTTCAACGCCGAAACCGTCAAGGCCTGGCTTGAGCTGTTCAAGACCACCGAGGGTGAGAACACCTATATGGCCGAGGCCATCGCCTCGGTTGAGGTGGTGGACGAACACACCGTGAAATTCGTGATGTCGCGGCCCGAACCGAACCTGCTGTATAACCTGTCCTCGACCTTCATGTCGGTGGTGGAACCGAAATCCTTCGCCGCGCTGGGCGACAACTATGGCGTGACCGAAGTTTATGGCACCGGCCCCTTCAAGCTGGAAAGCTTTGCGAT
>JALQYS010000606.1 GCA_023254015.1 Paracoccaceae bacterium | reverse complement strand
CATCGCAGCCTCGGCCAACGTCACCACGCTGGACCCGGCGCTGGACCCGTCAGAAATCGTCACCACGCTGCGCGAGGGCGTCGACATCGACAGCGTCCTGTCCAACAGCTTTGGCTTCGGCGGCACCAACGCCACCTTGGTAATGTCGAAGTATCTCGGCTGATTTTTTGACAGGAGTGCCAGTATGGCCGATCTGATGAAAGGCAAGCGCGGGCTTGTCATGGGCGTGGCGAATGAGCGCTCTATCGCCTGGGGGATCGCCAGGGCCTTGGCCGACGAGGGGGCAGAGTTGGCCTTTTCCTATCAGGGCGAGGCGTTCGGCAAGCGGGTTCAGCCGCTGGCGGCAAGTGTCGGCAGCGATTTTCTGGTGGATGTCGATGTGACCGATGACGCCAGCCTTGACGCCTGCTTTGCCGCGTTGAAGGATCGCTGGGGCACCATGGATTTCCTGATCCATGCCATCGCCTATTCCGACAAGAACGAACTGACCGGCCGCTTCATCAACACCAGTCGCGGGAATTTCACGAACTCCCTGTCGATCTCCTGCTTTTCCTTCATCGATGTCAGCCGCCGCGCGTCTGAACTGATGCCCGAAGGCGGCAGCCTCATCACGCTGACCTATGCCGGGTCAAACCGTGTGACGCCGAACTATAACGTCATGGGCGTGGCCAAGGCGGCGCTGGAATCGGCCACCCGCTATCTGGCCAATGATCTGGGGCCGCAGCAGGTGCGGGTCAACGCCATTTCTCCCGGCCCGATGAAAACGCTGGCCGGTGCAGCCATTGGCGGCGCGCGCGCCACCTTCCGCCATACCGAGGCCAATGCCCCGATGCGTGCCAATGCCACGCTGGAGGCGATTGGAGGCACGGCCGTCTGGCTGTGCAGCGACTATGGCAAATGCACCACGGGCGAGGTGGTGCATGTCGACTGCGGCTTCCACGTTCTGGGCATGCCGCAGCAGGACAACCTGTAACCTTTCATGCTGTCGATTCTTGCCGCGCTGGGTCTGTGCCTGGCCACCTGGAAGATCCTTCAAGGTGGCTGGCGCGGTCAGTCTGGCCTGCAGGTCACGGGGCTGGAGGCCAGTTCCGGGGTCGTGGCGGTGCTGGCCGTGGCAGCGGCGGTGTATTTCTGGGGCTTTCTTTACGGGATTGCCCTGATTGTTGCGGTGGTGGTGCATGAATTCGGCCATGTCGCGGCCTATCGGGTGTGCGGCCATGCCGATGCCCGGTTCCGCCTGATCCCGCTGATGGGAGGCGTGGCGATTTCCGATTCCACCCCGGCCCAGGCGGACAGGGAGTTCTTCATCACCCTGATGGGTCCGGCGATCAACCTTGCGCCGATGGCGCTGTGCCTGGCCGCGGCCGAGGTGATCTTCACCGCCAGATTCACCACCGAATTGCCCTATCAGCTGGGCAGCTACCTCTTCGTGCAGGGCATGGTGCTGGCTGCCTTGAACTTTTTCAACCTTCTGCCGCTTTGGCCACTGGATGGCGGCAAGATGACGCAGCGGCTGGTCTACACCTTTGCCCCCAGCCTGACCCGGCAAGTTTCCATTGCCATGATGTTGCTGGCGGTCGGCTTGTGCCTGCTCACGCAATCGCTGTTCCTGCTGTTCTTCGTGCTGATGAGCTGGCCCGGCCTGATGCAGGCGGAAAGCCGTCTGGGCGCGCTGCGCCCCCTGCCCCCCAAGCGGGCGTTGCTGGCTCTGGCGGCCTATCTGGCGACAGCTGCCGCGTTTTTCATGGGCGGCCACCCGCTGCTGCTGGGCTTCATCTGAGAATGAGTGGAGCGGGTGAGGGGTGCCATGCTGTGCGCCCTGACGCTCACCCGACTGAGACTAGGTTTCGTTGTTGAACTTGGCGCGGTTACGCCGACGGAGCAGTTCAGCTGCGCGAGGCTGATCGCCCCTTCCGGCGGGCGTTACGGCTTGATCCATCAATGCCCCTCGCCATTGTCCTTGGACAAATGGCTTGCGGTCGAGCATCGCTTCGGCCAGCAGGCGCGTCAGCTTTGCATTCTCGTCTTTGAGCGTCAGCAGACGCTTGGCCTCGGACGGCGCCATGCCGCCAGATTTCGACTTCCAGGCATGGAACGTGGCACCGCTGATCCCGCAGGATCGCGATGATCTGCTCTTCCGTGAACATTGATCGCTTCATGTCCGGCCCTCTCCCGGGGACGGACTCTGGCATCAGATCGAGGAGTTGTCGGGGGTCACCGCACCGGTATCAGAGAGGAATTGCACTTCGGCATCACACATCCAGCTCCTCCACAAACCGGGCGTTTTCCTGAATATACTGGAACCGCAGTTCGGGTTTCTTGCCCATCAGGCGTTCCACCAGATCGCCGGTCATGCCCGGTTCGTCATCGTCGATCGACACGCGGATGAGCTTGCGGGTGGCGGGGTTCATCGTAGTGTCCTTCAGGTCCTTGGCGTCCATCTCGCCAAGCCCCTTGAAGCGCTGGACGTCGATCTTGCCCTTGCCGCCAAGACCCTTCTTCAGCCAGATTTCCTTTTCCGCATCATCGGCCACATACAGCCGCTTGGCCCCTTGCGTCAGCCGGTATAGCGGCGGGCAGGCAAGGTAGAGGTGACCCTTGTCGATCAGGGGCCGCATCTGGGTAAAGAAGAAGGTCATCAGCAGGCTTGCGATATGCGCGCCGTCGACGTCGGCGTCGGTCATGATGATGATCTTGTCATAGCGCAGGTCATCAACCTTGAACTTGCTCCCCATCTGCACGCCCAAGGCCTCGCAGATGTCGCGAATCTCGGCGTTGTCGCCCAGTTTGGAACTGGCCGCGCCCAAGACGTTCAGGATCTTGCCCCGCAAGGGCAGCAGCGCCTGCGTTTCGCGGTTGCGCGCGGCCTTGGCGCTGCCACCGGCCGAATCGCCTTCGACGAGGAACAATTCGGTGCCGTCGCGGTTCTTGGCCGAACAATCCGCCAGCTTTCCCGGCAGGCGCAGCTTTTTGGTGGCCGTCTTGCGCTGGGTTTCCTTTTCCTGCTTGCGCTTCAGCCGTTCCTCGGCACGCAGGATCAGGAAATCCATGATCGCGCCGGCCGATTTCGGATCGCTGACCAGCCAGTTGTCGAAATGGTCACGCACCGCGTTTTCGACCCATTTCGCGGCTTCTTCGGTGGCCAGACGGTCCTTCGTTTGCCCCACGAATTGCGGCTCGCGCACGAAAACCGAGATCAGCGCGCAGCCGCCGGTCAGCATGTCGTCGCGGGTGATGAGCTCGGCCTTGCGGTTTTTCGACAGCTCGCCATAGGCGCGGATGCCCTTCAGGATCGCCGACCAGAAGCCAAATTCATGCGTGCCGCCTTCGGGCGTGGGCACGGTGTTGCAGTAGGACTGGATGAACCCGTCACGCACGGGCGACCAGTTGATCGCCCATTCGACGCTGCCGGGAACCCCGAATTTCTCTTGGAAGCTGACCTTCCCGGCAAAGGGGCGATCGGCATAAGTTGTTGTTTTCTCAAGCGCATCCGACAGATAGTCGGCAAGGCCCCCGGGAAAGTGGAACACCGCCTCCATCGGCATGTCGCCATCGGGGATCTGCGATTTCCAGCGGATTTCCACGCCCGAGAACAGATAGGCCTTCGACCGCGCCATCTTCATCAGGCGGCTTGGCTTGAACTGGTGGCTGCCAAAAATCTGGGCGTCCGGGTGGAAGGTGACGGTCGTGCCACGCCGGTTCGGGGCCGCGCCGATCTTCTGAATGGGGCCAAGGGGTTTGCCGCGCGAGAAGCTTTGCTGGAAGAGCTCCTTGTTCTTGGCGACCTCGACCACCATCAGATCCGACAGTGCGTTCACCACCGAAGAGCCCACCCCGTGCAGACCGCCCGAGGTTTCATAGGCCTTTCCGTTGAACTTGCCCCCCGAATGAAGCGTGCAGAGAATGACCTCCAGCGCCGATTTGTCGGGGAATTTCGGGTGCGGGTCCACCGGGATGCCGCGCCCGTTGTCACGGATGGTCAGGCTGCCATCGGCGTTCAGCTCTACCTCGATGCGGCTGGCATGGCCTGCCACCGCCTCGTCCATCGAGTTGTCGAGGATTTCGGCGGCAAGGTGGTGATAGGCGCGTTCGTCAATCCCACCGATATACATGCCCGGACGCAGGCGCACAGCCTCCAAAGGCTCCAGCACCTCGATGGAGCTCGCGTCATAGGTCTGGTCCTTGCCGGACAGAAGGTCGTTGGGCATCTGGCTGCTCTTTTTATGATCCAGCGGCCATTAGACCATTTCTCGGCCCCTGTCCGCAAGATGGGGGCCGATGGCGCGCGGGGTTCGTCCTGATCTAGGCAGGTTCCGCCATCCGGCCTGCCCACATCTTCTGAAACGCCGGGCGGGCCTGACAGCGCTCGATCCAGGCGCTGACCGCCGGATAGTCCGCCAGAAGCGTCGGATGCGGCTGGGCATAGCGGGCGCATTCCTCGGCCATGATATCGGCGGCGGTAAAGCGTTTGCCCACCAGCCACTCTGCCCCCGCCAGATGCGCCTCAAGCCGGGAGAGAGGGCGGCGCAGCGTCTCGACGGCCTTGGCGATCAGCGCCGCACCCTCGGCCGTCTTGTCCTGCCCCTTGGCGATGGCAAAGGTGATGTCCAGCGCCGGGGTTTCCAGCGCGGTTGCCGCAAAAAGCGCCCATTGCTCCATCAGAGCGGTCTCGGCATCGGAGGCGGGCGCAATCGGGCCACCTGCCCGCCGCGCGATGTGCATGGTGATCGCAAGGCTTTCGGTCAGCACCAGATCGCCGTCGACCATGGCCGGAATCTGGCCCAGCGGGTTGACCTGCAGGAACACGGGCGAAGCCGTGTTCAGCGGTGCATCCGCTGCCGCCGGATCAGGCAGACGATAGGCCTGGATGACCGGCTCATGGGCGAAGGGCAGCCCGGTTTCGAACAGCGCCCAAAGCGGGCGCGTGGCGCGGGACCGGTAGCAGCCGTAAAGGGTGACCATGGGGGTTCTCCTGCGTTGTTTGCCAGCCAGCCTAGGCCCTGCCCCCCGGAAACGAAAGCAAAAGCGGCAAAAGCCGCGGCGGGGAAGGCGCCTGCCCCGCGCGCCCCTGTGACTTGCCGGTGACTCTCCCCATGAATTCCACATCCGCATCACGGGTTTTTGACCCCGATCAATGCGGCCCGGATCGTTGCGGCGTCCTGTCGCTGCGACCACTTTGAAAGGTATCGCCCATGGACCAAGCGCTCTCTGTCGAAACGCCCGCCGCAACCTCTGCCGCCGCCCCGACCCCCGCTGCAGACGCGGCCCCCGCCCCTGACCAATCGGGCGAAGGTGGGGGCCTGACCGGCCCGCGCAAGTTTCCCGCCGTCAGCCCCGATGCCATCCGCGCCGCCTTTGAATCGGGCCGCTACCCTTATGCCCGCCTGATGGGCCGGGTTCCCTATGAGGCAGAGAAGGCCAAGCTGCAGGCGGAACTCTTGAAAGTGCAGATCTGGGCGCAAGAGACGGGTCAGAAATTCGTCATCCTGATGGAGGGCCGCGATGCGGCCGGCAAGGGCGGCACGATCAAGCGGTTCATGGAACATCTGAACCCCCGCTATGCCCGCGTCTGCGCCCTGACCAAGCCTTCGGATGTGGAAAAGGGCCAGTGGTTCTTTCAGCGCTATATCGCCCACCTGCCCACCGCGGGCGAAATGGTGTTCTACGATCGCAGCTGGTACAACCGCGCCGGGGTGGAGCGGGTGATGGGCTTCTGCTCGCCCGCAGAATATCTGGAATTCATGCGCCAGGCACCCGAGTTTGAACGCATGCTGGTCCGCTCGGGCATCCGGCTTTACAAATACTGGTTCTCGGTCACCCGCGAAGAGCAGCGCGAGCGGTTCAAGGCGCGCGAAACCGATCCCTTGAAAATGTGGAAACTGTCGCCGATCGACAAGGCCAGCCTCGACAAGTGGGACGACTATACCGAGGCGAAAGAGGCGATGTTCTTTTACACCGATACCGCCGATGCGCCTTGGGTGATCGTCAAGTCGAATGACAAGAAACGCGCCCGGCTGAACTGCATGAAGCATTTCCTGTCGACGATCGACTACCCGAACAAGGATCATTCCGTGGTCGGCGCGCCTGACCCGCTGATCGTCGGTCGCGCCAGTCAGGTCTTGCAGGGCGCGGGGCACATCCTCGACACGGCGCTGCATCCCGCAATCCGCGCGTCGGAAGGCTGAGCCCCCTTGCATCCGGCCTTGCCCTGCCCTTCATAGGGTCAGGGCAATCGGGGCTTGCAGATGTGGGACGAACGCTACGCCGGACAGGACTATCTTTTCGGCACGGAACCCGCCGCCTTTGTGGCCCGGCAGGCCCGGCTGTTGCCGGCAGGGGCGCGGGTGCTGTGTCTTGCAGACGGTGAAGGCCGGAATTCTGTCTTTCTGGCAGGGATCGGCCATGCCGTCACCGCGATGGAGCCATCGGGGGTCGCCTTGGCCAAGGCCCGCGCCTTGGCGCAACGGCGCGGCGTGACGGTCGATTTCCAACAGCACAGCATCGAGACCTGGGACTGGTCGCAGCGATTTGATGCGGTCTTTGGCATCTTCATCCAGTTTGCGCCCCCCGCCCTGCGCGCAGCGATACATGCTGGCATCGCGCAGGCCATTCCTCCGGGTGGCTATGTCTTTCTGCACGGCTATGCCCCGCGCCAGATCGGTTACGGCACGGGCGGGCCGCGCGCGGCTGAGAACCTGTACACGCTGGATCTTTTGCGCGCCGATTTTGCCGGGTGGAGTGTTCTGCATGCCGCCGATTACGACGCCGACATCCATGAGGGCAGCGGCCACGCGGGCCGTTCGGCGCTGATCGATTTCGTCGCGCAAAAGCCTCTGGAGGCGGCATGATCCGGATCGCAAGCCTTGTCGGGGGGCTTTTGGCGGCTAGCCCGGTCTTGGCCCATCCCCATATCTTTGTGGATACCGGTATCGAGGTGCTCTTCAACGCCGCGGGTCAGGCCGAGGCGATACGCCTGACCTGGACCTATGATGATCTGATCTCGCTCACGCTGGTGACCGAACGCGGCCTGGACCCGGATTTTGACGGCGTTCTGACCCCGGAAGAACAGGCCGCCATCAACGGCTTTGACATGAACTGGCAGCCGGGCTTCGAGGGCGACACCTATGCCCTTTTGGGGAAGGTTCCGCTGGGGCTTTCGGGGCCGACGGATTGGACGGCAGACTACAAGGGCGGTCGGCTGATCTCGACCCATCTGCGCCGCTTTGACAGGCCGGTGGATCTGGCTCCGAGCCAGCCGTTGGTGATCCAGTCCTATGATCCGGGCTACTACAGCGCCTACAGCGTGATCGACGCCCGCGTCACCGGACGCGAAGGCTGCACTGCGGATATTTTTGAACCCGACCGCGCGGCGGCGGATGCCATTCTGGAGGCCGCCCTGACCGAATACGCCGGGTCTGAAGATGTCGAGACGGATTTCCCCGCGGTTGGTTCGGCCTATGCCGAAGAAGCCCGCATTGCCTGTGAGTGATAAGATGCGG
>JALQYS010000587.1 GCA_023254015.1 Paracoccaceae bacterium | reverse complement strand
CCCTTTGGCCATACCGGCGAGGATGCCCTGGCCGCGCTGATGGCGCCTTATGGCGGGTTTGACCACAACGCGCAGGCCTTGCGGATCGTCACCCGGCTGGAGCGGCATTATGCCGATTTCGACGGGCTGAACCTGACCTGGGAAAGCCTTGAGGGGATTGCCAAGCACAACGGCCCGGTGACCGGCCCGAATGCCGATGCCAAACACGCCGATCCCAAGAATGGGGGCCACTTGCCCTATGCCCTGGCCGAGGTGAATGCCGCCTGGGATCTGGAACTGCACACCCATGCCAGCGCCGAGGCGCAGGTGGCGGCCATTGCCGATGACGTGGCCTATTCCCACCACGATCTGCACGATGGTCTGCGCAGTGGCCTCTTCACCGAGGATGATCTGATGGATCTGCCGGTCACCGGCCCGGCCTTTGAAGAGGTGGACCGGCTTTATCCCGGCCTTGAAAAGATGCGGCGCCGGCACGAGGCCTTGCGGCGGGTCTTTGGCCGCATGGTCGAAGATGTGATCGCCGTGGCGCAGGGGCGGCTTGAGGCGGCGCAGCCGAAATCGGTAGAGGACATCCGTGGCATGGGCACGACCATCATCCGGTTTTCCAAACCGCTTTATCAGGAGCTGAAGGCGATCCGCTCTTTCCTGTTCACCCGCATGTATCGTGCGCCTTCGGTCGTGGTGATGCGGGCGCAGGTGACCGAAGTGGTGAACGGGCTTTTCCCGCTCTATCTGGCCCGGCCCGACCTTCTGCCGCAGGAATGGCGGCAGGATGTGGAGGCGGCGCGCGACCAGACGGAACTCGCGCGGATCGTGGCGGATTATGTCTCGGGCATGACCGACCGCTTTGCCTTGCAAGAAGGGCAGCGGCTGCTGGGCTAGCGCGATTTTCCGACGAAAAATCGGGGGAGGATGATTTTTCGACGAAAAATCGCGGCCCGCGCCGGGTCAGCCCAGGGCAAGTCCGGCCGAGGCTGCCAGATCGGCAAGTCGCAGGCCCGTCCGGTTGCGGGCGGCGGGGGTGGCCCCGGCGGCGATCAGGGTTTGGGCCATTGCGGGGCAGTCGGGCAGGTGATCGTCAAAGTCATCGGCCAGCGCGGCGCGTTCGATGACGGCCTCAAGCGGCAGGCGCCCGGCGCGATCGGTGGCCGTGGGATTGGCGCCCTGCGCAAGGAACCACTCGACGGCCGCAAGGCTGCCGCTTTCCAGCGCGATGAAGAACCACGGGGTGCCTGTGCCATTCTCGCCATGGACAAGGCGCTGGCGATTGGCGTTCAGGCTTGCGAGCTCGCCCGTCAGGATCGCTTCAATCAGCCGTTCGGTCTCATCAGATCGGGCCTTGCCGGGCAAGGCACGGCCTGCGACCTGCAACAGCAGACCGGCCATGAAACGGGCGCGGGCGAACAGGCTGGCGGCCATGTGGCTAACCTTTGCGGGCGACCAGCGCCCAAAGCCCGGCAATGGCGGTGGAGGAGATCACATTCCAGCCCGGCATCGAAATGCCCAGCAGCGACCAGGCGATCTTGTCGCAGGCGGCGGGTTTGCCGACGCTGATCTCGGTGTTCAGCAGATCAGACGCCGAAATCCCCGCCAGCGTGTTGACGCTGCATTGGGCCAGCCCCTCCCACCAGCCCTGCTCGACGCCGACATGGAAAACCCCGATCCCGGCCGAAGTCAGAGCGGCAAGGCCCGCAAGTGCGGCCAGGACCGATCCGCCGCGCCACAGGTAAAGCCCCGCAAGGATCAACGCCACGACATGCGGCCAGCGCTGCCAGATGCACAGCACACAAGGCGCAAGACCGCCAAGATACTGGAACGCCAGCGCGCCC
>JALQYS010000585.1 GCA_023254015.1 Paracoccaceae bacterium | reverse complement strand
CTCGGGCTTGGCGAGGAACTGGCTGTCATCATCCAGCAAGAGCGACTGGCTGATCTGATAGCCATCGGTCTTTTGCGCGCCGGGTTTGACCAAGATCTTGCCCTGAAACACGCCAAGGGCGCCATTCTTGAGCACCTTCTTGAACACCTGACGGCTTTCGCAACGCTCGGCGGCATGGGTGACAAAGACCGTGTCGTCATGGTGGAAATCGCCGTCCCCCATCGATGCGCCTGCGATATGGGCAACCGAGTCGGCCCCCAGCAGTTCGATGAAGGCCTCATTCCGGGTCAGCCGGCCATTGGCGGTCAGCGTGAAGGATTTGAACAGGGCCTCTGCCCCGATGCGGGCAAAGATGTGGGTCACGGCGCGGCGCTGATGGTCGCGGCCTTGGGTGCGGATATGGTGGAAGCGCCCGCCATCGGCCACCTCAACCTCCAACACCTTGTTCAGGCGCGCGGCACCGGGGCCATTTTCCAACAATGTCAGATCGGCGCCGGATTCCACCTTGACGCAGTGGTGCAGCATTGCGTCCGAACCCTCTGATGTTCTGAGGTAAATCAGGGAAATCGGTTTCGACGGTTTGCCCGTCACGCGGATCAGCACGCCCTCGGTTGCGAGGGCGGTGTTCAGCGCGGCGAAAGGGCGGGCCACAGGAGATTGGCCCCGCGCCTCAAGCACACCGTAAAGGTCGGCCCCCCAATGGGCATCGGGCGCCGTGCCAAGGCGGGTGATCTCGACCCCGTCCAGCGTCAGGTCATCCGATTGCGCGGCATCAAGAACGCCATCCACAAAGACGATCTTCAGCCGGTCCAGCGAGGAAAACGGCCGTGCCTCGCCACGGTTGTCGAAAAGGTCGGCCTTCGGCGCCTCAACCGCGTTCAGCGTGCTGGGGTCGGTGTAGCGCCAGTATTCGTCACGCTTGCCCGGCAGGCCCATCCCCTCAAGCCGCGCAACAGCCGCCGCGCGGGCGGCGCCCAGCCAACCACCCTGCCCCGGCACGCCAACCGCCAGACGCGCCGCCAGCGCGTCGGCCTTTGCCTTTTGCACCGTCATGCCTGCACCTCGGCCAGAATGTCGGCGTAGCCGTTGTTTTCAACCTCAAGCGCCAGCTCCGGACCGCCGGTTTTAACGATCCGGCCCGCTGCCATGATATGCACGACATCCGGTTTGATATGGTCCAAGAGGCGCTGGTAGTGGGTGATG
Source organism: Paracoccaceae bacterium (assembly GCA_023254015.1). GTDB lineage: Bacteria > Pseudomonadota > Alphaproteobacteria > Rhodobacterales > Rhodobacteraceae > Tabrizicola_A. The sequence goes on along the minus strand of JALQYS010000585.1, from coordinate 6,004 downwards.
ACCAGGAACGACCGCCCGGCATCGCGCAACGCGTTCACGCCATCCGAAACCAGCTTCATCGCGTCAACGTCCAGCCCGGAATCGGTTTCGTCCAGAATGCACATCTTCGGCTCGAGAATTGCCATCTGGAGGATTTCGTTGCGCTTTTTCTCGCCACCCGAGAAGCCGACGTTCACCGGACGCTTCAGCATGTCCGCGTCGATCTTCAGGGTCTTGGCCTTTTCCCGCACCAGTTTCAGAAAGTCACCGGCGCTCATCTCGTCCTCGCCGCGCGCCTTGCGTTGGGCGTTCAGCGCGGTGCGCAGGAAGGTCATGTTGCCCACGCCGGGGATCTCGACCGGATACTGGAAGGCCAGGAACAGGCCCGCCGCCGCGCGGGCTTCGGGTTCCATCTCCAGGAGTTCTTCGCCCAGAAGCGTTGCCGAACCCTCGGTCACCTCATAGCCATCCCGGCCCGACAGCACATAGCTGAGCGTCGACTTGCCCGAGCCGTTCGGCCCCATGATGGCGTGAACCTCGCCGGGGCCGATCTTGAGATCAAGCCCACGCAGGATGACCTTGTCTTCTTCGGCCAGTTTGACGTGCAGGTTGCGAATTTCCAGCATCTTGTCCTCATTCCTTGGCGGGCATGGCCCGTTTGTTCATCTGTGCAAAGCCGCTAGTGCGGCTGCGTGTCGCTGTGGGCCGGCCATCCCGGCGGAAAGCCAATCGGCCCGGCAGCCGATAAGAGAGGCCCCCTGCGCCCCGGCAAAAGCCGCGGCTTCGGTCAGGGGCGGTTTGGCAAGGGCGCGCGCGACCATCAGGCAACCTGCTTTTGCTCGGCTGCGGCAGGGGCGCGCAGGTGATCATGCGGGAAAGCGGCGCGCAGCGGGTCTTTCAGCGCCTGCACCTGGTCGAAATGGGCCGGTGTCGCCGTGCCAAAGGCCCCGGCATCGGCCAGCCCCGGCAGGTCTTCCAGCAGCACCGGCACATTCAGGAGGCGCCGCACCGAGAGGGCGTAATCGTGGAACTTGAACGCACCGCCAGTATGGATGCGGGAATTCACCATCCAGGTGTTGGGCACCCCATAGGCATCGGCCACGATCAACCCATGCAGACTGGATGACACCACATGCCCGCAGGCGGCAATGGCGCGCACGGTGGCAAGGTGATCTTCGGTGCCCACGGCAATCATGTCGAACCGGCCATCGGCGCGGAGACGCTCCAGCGTTTCGGGTGCGGGCTTGTCACTGACATGGCACAAGACACCGATCCGGTCACCCCGCGGCACGGGCGCCACGACATCGGTAATTAGCAGCCCCGGATCCCCCAGCGCAATCGGCCCCAGGTCCAGAAGCGCCTGGGTCAGCGGGCCGCGTACGGCGGCAAAGTGGATGTTGTCCACCCGCACCTCTGGCCCCTGCAACCCCATGATGCCAGAGCCCCAGACCGCCGGCTTCACCCCGGCGCGTGGCTGTTTCGTGGCCTTGGCAACTTGGCGCATGATCGAACCAAGCGCGAACAGATCGGCCTCGCCGGGCGGGCTTGCCACGACCGGTCGCCCCGACACCGCAGAGACGATGTCATGGGCGATGCGGTCGCCGAAATTGGCAAAACCGTCAAAGTAGAAAAGCCGCAGGGGCGCGCCCCCCGGCCCGGCAGAGGCCACGCTGTCAGCCAAGTTTCACCGCCGTTCCCGACGCGGTGACCATCAGCATGTTGTTGATCACCTCATAATCCAGATCGACGCCCACAACGGCCTGGGCGCCAAGGCTGGCGGCCACCTCTTCCATCTCGCGCAGCGCGGTCTTGCGGGCCTTTGCAAGCTCTTGCTCATAGGCGCCCGACCGGCCGCCGACGATGTCCCGAATCCCGGCAAAGAGATCGCGGAAGATGTTCGCGCCCAGGATCGCCTCCCCCGTGACGATGCCCAGATAGCCGGTAATCGGCCGGCCTTCGATCGACGGCGTGGTGGTGACGATCATCCGACCGATCCTTCCAGCGAGATCGCCACAAGGCTTTGCGCCTCCATGGCGAATTCCATCGGCAGGGCCTGCAGCACTTCCTTGCAGAAGCCGTTCACCACCAGCGCAACCGCCTCTTCCTCGTCCATCCCGCGCGATCGGCAGTAGAACAGCTGATCCTCATCCACCTTCGACGTGGTCGCCTCATGCTCCACGCGCGAGGAGTTGTTCTTCACCTCGATGTAAGGCACGGTATGCGCCCCGCATTTGTCGCCGATCAGCAAGCTGTCGCATTGGGTATAGTTGCGGCTGTTCGTGGCCTTCGGGTGCATGCTGACCAGCCCCCGATAGGTGTTCTGCGCGCGGCCCGCCGAGATGCCCTTCGACACGATCCGGCTTTTGGTGTTCTTGCCCAGATGCACCATCTTGGTGCCGGTATCGGCCTGCTGGGCATTGTTGGCGATGGCGATGGAATAGAACTCGCCCTGCGAATTGTCGCCGCGCAGGATGCAGGAGGGGTATTTCCAGGTGATGGCCGAACCGGTTTCCACCTGCGTCCACATCACCTTGGCATTGTCACCCCGGCAATCGGCCCGCTTGGTGACAAAGTTGTAGATCCCGCCCCGGCCCTCTTCATCGCCCGGATACCAGTTCTGCACGGTGGAATATTTCACCTCGGCATCCTTCAGGATGACGATTTCCACCACGGCGGCATGCAGCTGATGGGTGTCGCGCTTGGGCGCGGTGCAGCCCTCAAGATAGCTGACATAGCTGCCTTCATCGGCAATGATCAGCGTGCGTTCAAACTGCCCGGTGTTTTCGGCATTGATCCGGAAATAGGTCGACAGCTCCATCGGGCAGCGGGTGCCCTTCGGGATATAGACGAACGACCCATCCGAAAACACGGCCGAGTTCAGCGTGGCAAAGAAATTGTCGGTTTGCGGCACGACGCTGCCAAGATATTTCTGCACCAGTTCGGGATGCTCGCGCACCGCTTCCGAGATCGAACAGAAGATCACGCCGGCTTTCTGCAGTTCCGCCTTGAAGGTTGTGCCGACCGAAACCGAATCGAACACCGCATCCACTGCCACCTTCCGCTCGCCCTCGGGCGCCTCGACGCCCGCCAAAAGCATCTGCTCTTTCAACGGGATGCCAAGCTTTTCGTAAGTGGCTAGCAGCTTGGGGTCCACCTCATCCAGCGACTTCGGCTTCACCGCCATGCTTTTCGGTTTGGCGTAGTAATACTGGTCCTGATAGTCGATTTCCGGATAGTTGAGCATCGCCCAACGCGGCTCTTCCATCTTCACCCAGCGGCGATAGGCGGCCAGACGCCACTCCAGCATCCACTCCGGCTCATTGTTCTTCTGGCTGATGAGACGGACGATATCCTCCGAAATCCCTTTCGGCGCATAGTCCATCTCGATATCGGTCGACCAGCCATACTTGTAGCTGCCCGACATGGCCTGAACCGTCTCGATGGTTTCCCGATCGACACCGTCGCGCACTTCCATCTCTACAGCCGCCATGGCCTTTCCTTTCCGGTTCAAGGCCTTGGCCTTGTGTCTTCATGTCTTGCGCGAACGGATCCGCGCATATTCCCGTCCCCAGACCTCGGCAAAGCGCAAGACCTCGTCGCGCGTCACCCCCGGCCCGATCGACAGCCGGATCGCCTGTCCCGCCCGGGCCTCGTCAAAGCCCATCGCGCGCAACGTCCGGCTGGCCTTCACCTTGCCGCTGGAACAGGCCGACCCTGCCGAAATGGCAAAGCCCGCCAGATCCATCGCCATGACCTGCGTCTCGCCCTTCCAGCCCGGCGCGATGACGCACAGGGTATTGGGCAGGCGCACAGCCCCATTCCCGACAGAAATAGTCTCAAAATTCAGCGACGACAATGCTGAATCTAGAATATTTCTAACTTGGGCCACTTCCTCCCAGACACCGTTGGCCAGATCGCGCATCGCCGCCTCGGCGGCTGCGGCAAAACCGGCAATCCCGATAAGGTTTTCGGTGCCCGCGCGCCGCCCCATTTCCTGCCCGCCGCCGCGCATCTGCGCCGCAACCTCCAGCCCGCGACGCAAGACCAGCGCCCCGATCCCCTTCGGCCCGCCCAGCTTGTGCGCCGAGACAAGGCCCATCTCGCAGCCCAGCCAGTTGAAGGCCATGGGCAGCTTGCCAAAGGCCTGCGTCAGGTCCGAAACCGCCAGCCCCTCGGGCAGGTCCTGCACGATCCCGGTCTCGGAATTGGCCAGTTGCAGCGCCGCGCGCGCCGGATCGGTCACGCTTGCCTTGCCGGCGGCGTCCACCGCCAGACCCGGCTCGCACCAGGCCGCGACCGCGTCATGCTCGATATCGGCGCAAACCAGCCCCCGACCCGCACAGGCCAGCGCCGCCGCCTCCGTTGCCCCCGAGGTAAAGACAATGTCGGCCCCCTCGGCCCCCAGCGCCGCCGCGATCTGCCCCCGCGCCTTTTCGCGCAAAGCCTTGGCCGCCCGCCCTTCGGCATGCACGGACGAGGGGTTGCCCACCACCTCCATCGCCGAAATCATCGCGGCCCTGGCCTCGGGCCGCAAGGGCGCCGTGGCATTCCAATCCAGATAGACCCGGCTCATGCCCCATCCTCTGTGCACAAATATCCTCGGGGGGGCTGGCCTTGCCGCGCAAGGCCAGCACGGGGGGCAGACAGCCCCCCGCAAATTCTTTCTTCAAGAATTTGCCAGGCGCATCGCGGCACCCGACTCATTCCTCACTCATTCCTCATCCACCACCCGGAACAGCGCCGGCACGGCGGGGCAGGGCGTCATCTGGTTCTGGATCACATCCGACAGTCGCGTCTGGTGCAGAAAGACATAGACATGCGCCGACAGCCCCTCCCACAGCCGGTTGGTCAGGCTTTGCGCCCGGCTGCCCGACACCCCGCCCGAGGCCCCTGCCCCGGTGTGCAGCGCATCGACCGTCTCCTCGACCGCCTCCATCACCTCGCTCACCCGGATATCCGACGGGCTGCGCGCCAGCCGATAGCCCCCACCCGGCCCGCGCACTGCCTCCACCAGCCCGGCCCGGCGCAGCTTTACGAAAAGCTGCTCCAGATAGGGCAAGGAAATATCCTGCCGCTTCGAAATCGCCGCCAGCGACATCAGATCGTCGCCCCCCGCCCTGGAATCGGCCAGCGCAAGATCGGCCAGCGCCACCATGGCGTACCGCCCCTTGGTCGAGAGTTTCATCGCAAGCCCCCAGTTCCAACACGACATCATCGCGCTTCGCCATTGACGACAAAGCCCCTTGGTCTTACCTGACTGGAGCAAACCGTCCGGACGCATGCGTTCCGGACGCGATCTAGAGTGTCCGTGCGACTTGGTCAATTCCAACGCACTCCGAGGAAAGCAGGCTGAACGAATGCCCGAAGTGATTTTTGCCGGCCCCGAAGGCCGTCTGGAAGGCCGCTACCACCCGCAAAAGGACCGTGACGCCCCCATCGCCATCGTGTTGCACCCCCATCCCAATTACGGGGGCACGATGAACAACAAGGTGGTCTACAACCTGCATTACGCCTTTTACAATCTGGGCTTCACGGTGCTGCGGTTCAACTTCCGCGGCGTCGGGCGGTCCCAGGGCGAATATGACATGGGCATTGGCGAACTCAGCGATGCCGCCTCGGCGCTGGATTACCTGCAGTCGATGAACCAGAACGCCAAGCATTGCTGGGTCGCGGGCTTTTCCTTTGGCGCCTGGATCGGCATGCAGCTTCTGATGCGCCGCCCGGAAATCACCGGCTTTGTGTCGGTTGCGCCGCCCGCGAACCTTTATGACTTCTCGTTCCTTGCGCCCTGCCCCTCTTCGGGTCTCATCATCAACGGCACCGCCGACAAGGTGGCCCCGCCGAAAGACACCGTCTCGCTGGTGAACAAGCTGCACGAGCAAAAGGGCATCACCATCACCCACGAACAGATCGAAGGGGCCGATCATTTCTTCAAGGATGACGAAGCCCATATGAAGCCGATGATCGACACGGTGTCCTCCTATGTGAAGCGCCGTCTGGGGGAGGCCAGCCGCTAAATGTCAGT
>JALQYS010000429.1 GCA_023254015.1 Paracoccaceae bacterium | reverse complement strand
CGGCTGCGGCCGAACGTTCGATGATCTTGTCCAACTCGCCCCGATCCAGCCAGACGCCCCGGCATTTGGGGCAATAGTCGATCTCGACGCCATGGCGGTCGGACATCACAAGGGTTTCGCCATCAACCGGGCACTGCATGGGCTCTCCTCTTCGCGTTTGTGGTGATGTGGGGGTGCAAGGGCGCACAGACAAGAGGCAACAGCCGGATTGAAGGCCCGGGCGGCAAGGCCTAGTTTGCGGGCACCCCTGAAACCGCAAGGAGCGCGCCATGGCTGATCCCACCTATACCCCGCCGAAAGTCTGGACCTGGGACAAGACCAATGGCGGGCAGTTCGCCTCAACCAACCGGCCCACCGCCGGCCCCACGCATGAGGCCGAACTGCCGCGTGGCAAGCATGCGTTGCAGCTTTACTCGTTGGCCACGCCAAACGGGCAGAAGGTGACGATCATGCTGGAAGAGCTGGTCGAAGCGGGGCTTCTGGCCGATTACGATGCCTGGCTGCTCTCGATTTCCGGCGATCAGTTCGGCTCGGGCTTTGTGGCGGTGAACCCCAATTCCAAGATCCCGGCGATGATGGATTACTCTGGCCCCGAACCGGTGCGGGTGTTCGAAAGCGGCTCGATCCTGATCCATCTGGCCGAGAAATTCGGCGCGTTCCTGCCCGCCAAGGGGCCTGTGCGGACCGAGACACTGAACTGGCTGATGTGGCAGATGGGCAGCGCCCCCTTTGTCGGCGGCGGATTTGGCCATTTCTACGCCTATGCGCCCGAGAAATACGAATATCCGATCAACCGCTATGCGATGGAGACCAAGCGCCAGCTTGACGTTCTGGACCGGCGTCTTGCCGAGGTGCCCTATGTCGCCGGGGCGGAGTATTCGATTGCCGACATGGCGATCTGGCCCTGGTATGGCGGGCTGGTTCTGGGAAGGGCCTATAACGCGGCCGAATTCCTGGATGTGCAGTCTTACAAGAACGTGGTGGCCTGGGCCGAAAAGATTGACGCCCGTCCGGCGGTGAAACGCGGCCGCATGGTCAACAAGACCTGGGGCGACGAGGCCGAACAGGTGCCGAACCGCCATTCTGCCGCGGATTTCGCGGGCAAGAACCTGTAAGAACCGCAACAGGGCGGCAAGGTCAGTCAAGACTGGGAAAGTAATCGGCCGGCGACAGGGTGACCGCCGCCGGATCGATGCCTTCGTCCTGCACCGTGATCACGGTCGACAGCTTCCGGACGCCCTTGCCGCCGGCCATCGCCGCAACAGCGGCATCAATGGCCAGCCGGCCCTGCGCGATCGGATCGTCAAAGGGCGCGGCAAGGATCTGCCGCCCGGCCAGGCCCCTTGCGACGCTGTGGCTGAAATAGGTCGCAGCCAGCAGGGGCCGCGGCTCTTGCGCGCGGAAAAAGGCCATCGCCGCCTCGATCGCCGGGGCGCTGCCGATGACAAGCGTCGTATCGGGGTGCTGCGCCCAGGCCGTTTCAAGCAGCCGAAGCTGTTCGGAAGTGCCGGTGTCGTCGCCATAGACGCCCGTGATCGTGATCGCCGAGCCGGAAAGCCCCCGCCTCAGCCCCTTTTCCAAGGGCCCGACCCATCCGGCGCTGGCCGGTCCTGTCAGAAAGATGGCCCGCTGCGCGGGGCCGGACGCGGGAAAGCGCGCCGCCAGACGGCCGCCCAGCGCAAAGCCCATATCCTCCCAGTCGACGCCAACCCGTGCCGTCAGGGCCGGAGAGTGCAGCTCGTTGACCAGACCGATCACCGGCCGCTCACTGGCCGCGCGGGCGACGGCGGCCAAGAGGCCCGGCGCCTCGGACGACACGGTGCCGATCAGGATCACATCGGCCTGCAGCTCGGCGCAGGCCGAAAGCTGGCCGATCTGCTGGTCAAGGGCATCATAGCCCCCCGCCTCGAAAAAACGCAGGGCCAGCCCGCTGTCAGCGGCGCGCTGTTCCAGACCATAGGCGACGCTCAGCCAGTATTCGTCCTTGAAATGCGGCACCAGGACACACAGCAAGGGGGTATCGGCCCGCACCGCCACGGCGCCGAAAAGGCCGCAGGCCAGCCCGATTGCGACAGGCAGGATCCGGCGGTAAACAGGGGCCATGCGCCCCAGACGGTTCGACACGCAGCTGCAGTCTGTCTTCATCGTCCTCTCCGGGCTGATGGTGGTGGTCGGGCTTGCCTCGCTGGGCAGCAACCGCTTTTTGTCCCAGACCCAACAGCAGGTTCTGAGCGAAAGCATCGCGATCATAGAACGGACCGAGCGGGTTGCACAGGACGCCGATTTCGCGGCCTCGCTGGCGGGACAACTGGCCGCAGCAGGCGGGGCTGCGCAGGCAGACGCGCTTTCCCGCGCGCTGGAAGAGCGGGTTGACCGGATCGCCGAGGATCTTGCGGCGATGCGGGCCTTTCTGGGGCAGGCCGAAGAACAGGGATCGGCCCGGACGGTTCGGGCGGTTGCC
>JALQYS010000411.1 GCA_023254015.1 Paracoccaceae bacterium | reverse complement strand
AAATGCTGGTAGTAGATGGGATGGTTGCCGCCCTCTCCTGACGGCATCGCAATGTGCCAAGATGGTGGTGTTGAAAGCCACATAAGCGGAGAGGACGGCGAAATGAAAGATATGATCATCGGGGTGGATTTAGCAAAGCGTGTTTTACAGCTCCACGGCGCCACGATGGCCGGAGAGGTGACGCTCCGCAAGAAGCTGACACCCGATCAGTTTCGGGTCTTCATGGCTTCGCAGCCTGCCGCCATGGTCGTGTTCGAGGCCTGCGGCAGCGCGAGTTATTGGGCCAGGGAGATGGAAGCGCTCGGTCACGAAGCACGGCTGATCGCACCGCAGTACGTGCGGCCTTTCGTTAAGCGCCAGAAAAACGATGCGGCTGATGCCGAGGCCATTGTGATCGCGGCGCGTCAGCCCGAGATGCGGTTCGTGATACCCAAGACGGCGGACCAGCAAGCGAAGGCGGTGTTGTTCCGAGGACGCGAGCGGCTCGTTCATCAGCGCACAGAACTCGTGAACGCGCTGCGAGGCGTGCTCTACGAATACGGACACGTGTTCCCCGTCGGATTCGGCCACGTCAAGCGAATTGCGGCGGTGGTGGAGGATCCACGCTGCGACCTGCCCGCCCTTGTCATTGCGGAGTGCCAGGACCTTCTGGTGCAAATTGCAGAGAAAACAGAGCGGATCGAGGCCAAGACCAAAACCTTGAAGGCGCTTGCAGCCGAGACCGATACCGCACGTCGGCTGCAGACGATGCCAGGTGTTGGCCCCCTCACCGCTCTGGCGGTCGAGGCTTTTGCTCCTGACGTGGTGCAGTTCAAATCCGGTCGAGATTTTGCCGCTTGGCTGGGGCTTGTGCCGCGCCAGTACTCGACCGGTGGCAAGGCGCGGCTTGGGCGGATATCCAAGGCAGGCCAGAATGACATCCGGCGGCTCCTGATCATCGGCGCAATGACGCGGATCTTAGCCCGTGTACGCCACAAGTTGTCGTCTGAGGGCTGGATCGGTCGTAAGCTTGCGACGAAGCCGAAGATGCTGGTCGTAATCGCGCTGGCCAACAAGATGGCCCGACAGATCTGGGCGATGCTGACGAAGAACGAAGATTACCGGGATCCGGCGCTGGCAAGGGCATGATCACCATGTCGTGACCTGCCAACTCCGGTGCCAAGGGGGTGTGAGAAGTCAATGACCTGAATGGGCGCAACGATCGAACAGATCTGGATCGGGGAAACCAGTAGAACCCAACGAGCAACAGAGCTCTCGTAGTAGATTTGGACCCGACCCGCTGATCACCATACCGGCCCGCGGCTTCTGCAAGCGCCGCACATCAAGGCCTGAAAGAAGTTCGCACTCGATCACACGCAAATACGGTCAGAAGCCTCTTGCATAACGGGCGGCAACCAAAGAATGGGTTCTCGACCCAGCGGGCGACCACCGCCTCGTCTGACAGCCGGTAAGCGTGCTGGAGATACAGCAACCCCGCCACCAGCCGCGGTTCCGTCGCGGGCCGCCCCTTGTGGGACGGAAAGAACCCCGCCCACTCCCGCTCGAACACCCCCCAGTCAAGGAGCACCGCCAGTTTCACCAGTTCATGGCGCGGATCGATCATGTCAACCAGTCGCGGCCGCAGCAGATCATCCTGTTCCGGGGGACGAGGGCGGTGCTTCATACGCAGAACCGAAATTGCAGGGTTTCGGCCAAAATCATACAAAACCCTGCAAGCCATAGCCAGAAAAACCACCCTGTTTCATCGCGAAATCAATGACATGAGTGTTGTTCAGGGCGAACTGGCTATGTTCGTGAAAATACTGAACAATCTCAAAAGCAGACCGTCGCCGGAGGGGTGAGCCTCCGGCGAAGATGGCGTCAAAGGGCAGCCATGATCCGGCGCAGGGTGGCAGTCCCGACCGGACGGCCAGAGGCGTCGGCCACGACGGCGGCATCCCGCCCGAAAGCTCGTTCGGGTAACGGTTCTCGAACCCTTTCAGCCCGACCCGTTCGATCCAGCGCATTGCGGTATCGCGGGCCGTGGGCCTGTCGAAGCCGCGCACGCCAAGCCCGAAGGTCAAATTTTCAAACACCCAGCGATGCGGCACTTTGGCGACAAAGCGCCGGACGCAACCCGTGGCGGGGATTGTGACAAGTTCTTCCGGCGTGCGGATCAAAGCAAATCCCCGCCGCTCGAGTGATTTGTTATTCGCGGGACAGTTCTGGGTTCTGTAGCTTGAGAGTCGGGTCCGCTCATCAACGCCACTATGACGCTGGATTCACAAGATGCGCCCATCAGAGGATTTGCGTAGCAGTGCCTGTTGCGAGGCGTCACGTAACGCTTCGGGCCGCATATTGCGCCAAAAACCATGCTCTCCCCCCTGCCCTGCGCGGAATCGCCCGAGTCGTCCGTCGGGACAGGTTTGCGCCACTTTCGCGGCAAATGGCGTTACTTGCCCGGCGTGCCTGATTTCATCCACCGGATTGCGGATCGCGGGACAAAGACGCCTGTGGATAATCCTGAGGATATTTTATCCTACTTTTACAATTGTTTAGCGCCACACCTTCACGCATAACATAAGGAAAGTCATCAGATTTACCCGCTCCCATGGCCCTTGCCACAAGAGGCACACCAATATTTAGCTTGAGTTCTGGTTCCGTCAGCGTCATAGCTGTAACGCGAAAACAAAGAAAATAGCGTCCGGTGCGTTTCTAACCCAACCGATCCCTGAAGGATCACGGGTAACGCGGAAGAGACGTTCCGAGACAGGCGAACGATGATGCATCCAGTGTTGCATGACAAGTTGAAGGCAGATGCCGCGCGGCTTTCCGAGGCGCTTGAGCATATGTCGAAACTGTTTCTGGCCCCGAAGGAGGAAAAGACCCTTCGCGCCTTTACCAGTGCCGAGGTGGGCGAGTTGCTGCGCGTCAGCGATGGCTATCTGCGCAAGGCCCATTTCGATGGGCGCATCCCCGAGGTTGAACAGGGGGCGGGCAACAAGCGGCTGTACTCGGCAGAGAACATCCTTGAAATCCGGCACATCCTTGCGCAGAACGCCAAGGACCC
>JALQYS010000342.1 GCA_023254015.1 Paracoccaceae bacterium | reverse complement strand
CGACAATCAGGGTGATACCGTCACATCTGCCGCGACGTAGATCTCATCCAGATTGACGCGCGCGTCTCATCCAGATTGTCGCGCTATAGCTATTTGCCGCAACGGGTCGCACTTTTTAATGGCACAATCGCGCAGAATATCGCGCGTCTGTCGGCCAACCCTGATCCGGCGCTGGTCGTGCAAGCCGCCCGTCGCGCTGATGCGCATGAGATGATCCTGCGCTTGCCCGATGGCTATGACACGCAGGTTTCGGCCCATGGCCCCAGCCTTTCCGGCGGTCAGATCCAACGCATCGGGCTGGCGCGCGCACTTTATGGCGACCCCGTTCTACTAGTTCTGGACGAGCCGAACTCGAACCTCGACAACGAGGGAACGCTTGCCCTGAACAGCGCGATCCGAAGCGTCAAAGCCGCTGGCGGGGGCGTCCTTATCATGGCGCACAGACCGGCCGCCATTCAGGAATGCGACGCCCTGCTGGTGCTGGAGGACGGCACAAAACGCGCCTTCGGGCCGCGAGATCAGATTTTGCGCGACATGGTGCGCAACCACGCCGATCTTGCCCGTGCGACGGGTGTCGCATGATTGCGCGGCGCCCGCTTTTGCTTGGTCTGCTGACGCTGGCCCTCCTGATCGGCAGCTTCGGGTTTTGGGCAGCGACGGCGCAGATCAGCGGCGCGATTATTGCCCCCGGGATGGTTGAGGTTGATCGCAACCGCCAAACCGTCCAGCATCCAGAAGGCGGTGTGGTTGTCACGATCGCGGTGCATGAGGCACAGTTTGTGCAGGCCGGCGACCTGCTTTTGCAACTCGACGGACGGGCACTGCGTTCTGAAATGACAGTGGTGAACGGACGCCTTGCCGAGGTTCTTGCCGAACGCGCAAGGCTTGAAGCAGAGCGCGACTCCCTGCCCAACCTCACTTTTCCGGCCCAATTGGCGTCGCTTGCGCAAGTTGGCGTCGACATATCACGTCTTACGCTTGGGCAAACCCGCCTTTTTCACGCCCGCCGTGACAGCTTTTTGCGGCAAGCCGAACAGCTTGACAAACGCAGCGCCCAGATCGCGGCCCAGATCGACGGGATAAGGGGGCAACAACGGGCGATCCAACGCCAGCTCTCGCTAATCCAAGAAGAGCTGGCGGTTCAGCAGGCGCTTTTGGACAAAGGGCTGGCACAGGCAGGGCAGGTCCTTGCCTTGCAACGACAGGAGGCGCAACTGATCGGCGACCGCGCCGACCTTTCCGCATCGCAGGCGCAAGCCGAAGGGCGCGCGACCGAAGTAACGCTGGAAAAACTGCGCCTTTCCGCTCTGCGTCAGGAAGAGGCAAACACACAACTGCGCGATCTGGACCAGACCCGGCTGGACCTGATCGAGCGCCGTCGCATTCTGCAAAACCGTATCTCTGCGATGGATATCCGCGCCCCGGTTTCGGGAATCGTTCTGAACCTGCAGGTCACCACACCCCAAGCTGTGATCCTCCCTGCGGCCCCCCTGATGTACATCGTGCCACAGGACCGGCCACTGGTTGTCACTGCCCAACTCACCCCGCTTCAGATAAACGAGGTGCGCGCTGGTCAATCTGTTCGCGTGGTGCTGCCGTCACAACAGGGACAAGAACGAACCGGGCGCATCACTTGGGTTTCGGCGGACGCCCTGCTTGATCCACAAAGCCGCAAGTTCTCCTTTCGGGTCGAGGTCGCTTTGGATCAAGGACCATCTGGCGCCCCACCCCTTATGCCCGGAATGCCCGTAGAGGCGTTCATCGAGACCAGCCCGAGAACACCGCTTGCCTATCTGGTCGAGCCTTTCACCACCTACTTCCGCCGCGCGTTCAGGGAAGGGTGAAACACACCGGTGACTGAAATTGCCCAGGTGCGCCAAAACACATTGCAAGCATTTGGAAATTTGTGGGTTTTAACCAAGTGGTGCCGCAGAAGGGACTCGAACCCCCGACCCCATCATTACGAAGCATATGTTTTTTGTTTAATTTTAATGCTTTATGCGTAATTTGTATAATATTATAGTATAATTAAGTACTTTGGACGACCACTCACTTTGCCGCAAACATAGCTGTTCGGTTATAGGGCAAATTGATCCGCACCGGCGCCCTCCAACTTCAGTAACTGAAGAAGCTCCCAGCGCAGCTAGTCGCTGCCCTAGTGGGCAGCGACAGCCTTTTCCTTCGAAACACGCTTAGCCATCACGCCAGCAATGGCGGCGTCCATCTCACCAGCTTCGGCTGCGCTGATCAACAGCTTGATCACGGCGGGCAGTTCGGCCAGCTTGGCCACTTCAACTGCGCTCTTGCCGGGTTGCAGCTGCAACGGCACTGCGCCGTATCGCAAGCCGAACTGCACAGCATTCCCAGTCACTTCCCACCAAGCCCGAACACGAACGGGCTTCTGCACACGCACTCGATTGCCCTCGGCATCTTTGTCCCATGTGCTCTTGGTCCGCTCGTAGACCGTGCCGTTCAGCTTTGCCTCTGCCATCTTCAGCTGTTCTCGCAGCTGTTCGATCAGTTTGAGCCGCCGTTGCTGTGCCACGTCTGGCTTGATTTTGCGGGTCATCTCAACCAGTTTAATTCTATCCAACACGCCCATCGCAGTCTCCTCTCTGGTTCAACTGATGCGAGCATGTGGTCAGTTGATTAATTTTCCTACCGAAGAGATGATGGCGATACACTTCGAGATTGACTCGCCCGAACTAGCAAGAAAGCTGTTCCAGCTGGGTCTTCCGCTCTGTGGATTTTTCTCGTCACTGCCAAAAGGCTTATGCATTGATAAATCTGGAAAAAGCACAACCGAAATCAAGATACTTTGGTAAACCTTCCGAAATCGAAGCTAACGGAGAGGTACCCGCTTCCGTAGTCGTGCGCTCGATTTTCTGCGCTGGCAGCACTCACTTTGACCGGCGCGAGCGATTAAGCGGTCGACTTTACACTTCGAAAGAGCAGGCTGCTACCTTCCTCAATTCCAAGCGATCATACGGGGTCGGGTTCAAAATCTATCAAGTTCCGCTAATGATAATTTCATATCAAGGAATTTCCATTGGCGTTCACACCTACCGCAAGTACAGTTCATATGGATATGGAAGACTGTTGGCGGATATAACTGAAGGTTGGCCTGACTTCTGGAAGTGCTTTCCCGACCTGGATGTAGATTGGTTGCGCTGCTTTCCCATTAAATCAACCCCACTAAAAGCTTTCCCTGAATACCGCAAAGAAGCATTTAGCAGCTATTTTCTTGGTGCTGACTTTCCAATTCAGTGGGAGGCTTCTGTGTACCCGTTAGAAAGCAAGCACTTTGATACCTTTTTGCATTTCTGTGAGAGTATTTCCCGACTTCATAAGAAATCAGAGTAAAAGAAACTTCGCAGCTATAGCAGTCGCCTGCACTTCATGGAAATTGCTGTGTTTCTAAAAGGACGTCAAACTGTACCATGTCCCACAGCACTAACCGAGAGCCCGCCCAACGGTCTTTTGGAAAAACGTTGCCATCAGCGTTTCTTATTCGATTGCGCTAGGACAGACCCGGCCAAGGACTTTGTATTTGCGCTGTATTTGGTGCTCGACAGGACCTGAGAGGCCTTGTCCTCCATCTTCGCACCCGTCTGCTTTCCCGTTCCGGCTTGCGCCAACGCAGACGCAGCCAAACTCTTAGCTGTTGCCGATGCAGTGGGATCACTCAGCGTTGCGGCAGCCCGCGACGCAATCTGCTGAGAAGTGCGATTTCCATTAGATGCCATGATACATCTCCCATGTTTTCCACACCACTATAGATAGAACGAATGTCGGCACCTGCAAAGTGCACAACACAAGATGTAGTTACCATCAACTAGAGTGGGTGTCAGAAAGATCATTCCCAGACCAGTTCCTGTCTGGTCTTTGCGCTACTGATCGAACGGAAGTAGACCGTAGAGGGTAAAACCGATCGGCTGTCGGGGGTGCAGCAGAGGTAGTTGCCGAACAAGGCTTGGTTCCGTCTGTCGCAGTTGACGCAGGTCGGGCCGCTGTGGTTCACCCTCTGCGCTCCATCGACAAAAAGCTCGAACTTTCCGTCGCTGCCTTTGCTCCAAACGGCATGGAGTTCGAATTTGACCCACTTGCCAACAAGTGATGACACTCGGGCAAGGGCAAAGTTCTTTGTTTGCTGGCAGTCACCGCCAAACCGCCCCGGTTTCTTGCCGGTTGGTACATGCATAACCCACGTCAGAAACTCCCCGCCCATGTAGGAGTCGATTGCGGTTGCCGCGATTCCGCATTGGTCCTGATCTTTCCATTCAGCAAACTGCTGAAAGCCCCTGACTTGCTGACCACTGTGCGGGAAGTCGGTGGGCAAGTACATTTCCCAGCCGTACCATTGTTCCTTGGGATGATTGCCTTCTTGGCACTGCTTGACGGCAGATCGTACAGACTGCTGATCGCAGTCACTGCCTATGCACTTTCTCGGAGTTACGGTGAACGCCAGCACGGTGTTTGGCCGAGCGGCGTCTGCCGGGTCCGGCACCAGCGCCATACTCTTGGGCTCCATGTTCGGCACTCGCTCAAACGAGCAGCCAGTGAAGTTGCGGAACTTGGCTTGCCAGTTCTCCGCATGTGACGGCATCACTGAAGTGAGCAATACCGCAATAACCGCAAACACGAGATTCAGTCGCACAACCGACCTCCTTTGTATGCCCCGTCACGTACAGACTATGATCGGTCCCACAGGGTCGCAATCCGTCGCAAGCTTGTATCTTGGCACATGGAGGCAGCTAGCGGCGTTGAAAATAACTGGTTAGCGGACGGCCACGCCATGCGGAGATACGCTGACCTGCGCCCCCGCTTGCAAGGCGCTACTAGACCTTCGTTCATGACATTATGCACTACAAAGTGAAAGCAAAACTGAAGCACGAGTTAGAAGCCCATCTGCCTATAGTATGGGTCTTTCTTGAGTGCTGGGTGGTCAGCGTGAAGGGTGGGAGCCAATGCAGCAACGGCACCATTTTTTGCTATTGCAAGTAAAATTAAAACTTTAGGAAAGTACAGCGCCTGCGGAAACGTGTGATTGGGCGCCTTTACATAAGCCTTCAGTGACTGGCTAACGCTTGTCGACACACTTACAGAATGCAAGTACTCTTTGACGTCATCAGCATCCGACGAATTTAGATCGTTTAGAAATGCAACGTAAGCTCCCCACTCTGCGCTTCCAAAGAACAGCGCCGTTAGGCCTCCAGCCGCACGACAAAGCCAGAAGTCACCCGAAATACGATCTCTGTTGTCAGCAAGGAGCTTAAGTACCTTGGACAGTGGCAAGAAACGACTAGCGACAAATATCGCACTATGTAAACCAATATCGCCACTTACTGCTGCAAAATTACAAAATTCCTCCGCACGCAATGTACAGGCTGCTGTCTTGCGAAAACGTGCGTGCAGCATAAAACCAGCGACATCTACATAAGCGGCGTCATCCACAAATACACCGCGATGCACCATCGAAAGCAAGCTCTTTAGTACTGTGTTTGCCTTCTTGGTTCTAGACAGATACCGCAAGCACGTTGACCGCATCGATGGATTATTTTTGATCTGCCACAGCAAGTCTTCATCGCTAACTTGACCACCCACGTCATAGATCAAACTAAGTATCCGTTTTTGGATCTTAGGACCATTTCCTTTTGTGAAAAGCGAGTTTGAACCGGGCGCACCATTAGGCGACCGATCTAACCATTGTTCGTATCTGTCGATTAGAAGAGACTTTGTAAACTTGATAAATCTTCGCTTCTCGATCAATGTCTCGATTCGAGCAAGCAGTTGATTTTCATTAATACAAAAATGTGCAAATGCATCCTTCCGGGTCAGTATTTGGGTCTTCGATGAGTTCAGTCTGAGCTGCCTCGCTTGCAGGGTTAGATCAATATCTCGGACAATCCTCTTTGCGCCCTCAACGGAGTTAACGCCGATGTCCATATCGTCCATAAATCTTGCGTAATTCTCAGACGTCGAGCTCTCGCACAGCCTGTCTACTTCATACAGCATCGCGTTTGCCAAAACGCGAGTAGCAGACGTTTCTATCTGCGGCATCCCAACCTGCGTTAATGGCATAAAATCAGGAGTCCAGGTCAACCTGTTAAGAACATAAATGAGTAGATCTAAAATTGACTCTCGAATGTCCGCTAGCGATGATACGATGTTCCTCAAATGCTGAAAGTTGATAAAGTCATAGAAGTTCGCAACATCCGTTATGACAATGTATTTGTTCTCCTCCGCAAAGCCAAATATAATCTTTTGAAATTTCTTCCAACTGTAAGCGGTGCGCCAGCCCCGTGGTTTCGGCTTGATGTGAGTTCGGGCATGCCGTCCTGCAACTGAGTTAGCAGGAGGCGTGCCATGGAGCACCAAAACGAACACCGGATGGAGGTGCGCGGGTCTAGGGGAGTGTCGCGGATCGAGGTCCTTGATGGCCCGACCGGGCGGCGACGTTGGCCGGATGACCTCAAGGCGCGGATTGTGGCTGAGAGTTTTCAGCCCGGCGCGCGGGTCTGCGATGTTGCGGCGAAGTATGGGCTGATTGCCCGGCACCTTTCGGGATGGCGCGGTCAGGCGCGCAAAGGGGAACTGGTCATGCCAGTCGATATGTCCCCGGCATTCGTGCCGCTGGTGATCGAGCCATTGGCCGATGTCGTTGCGGCTGCAGCGTCGATCGACACAGGCGTGATACGGGTCGAGATATGCGGCACAGTTTTGCATGTGGCACCCAACTGCAGCCCGGAGCGAGCGGCGGCCTTGGTGGCGGCTCTGAGGAAGGTGCTGTGATCTTTCCGGATCAGGCCATCAGGATCGTGATCGCAACCAAGCCGGTGGACTTCCGCAAAGGGCATGATGGTCTGGCGGCCATGGCGCATGCCGAGCTGGGTTTTGCGCCCAAAGCAGGGGTGATGGTGGTGTTCAGGTCCAAACGTGCCGATCACGTTTCATAATGCACCTCCTTCTTCGAACCCGGGCAGGGTCATAGATTTGTCTTTCACCTTATCAAGGGCTTGCCTTGGTCGCCGCGCGGCGATCTCCTGCAACCCTATCCTGACCGTCTCGCTTTCCAGCGCGCCGATCGGTATTTTCCAAGGTGCCGAATACATGATCTGGCTGGCGGGCAGAGTTCCCGACCGGATCAGCTTGTGAACCGAAGCAACGCAGACGCCAAGTCGCTTCGCGGCGGCATCCACACTGATGGACTTCGGGATCTCGGCATCGGGATCGTAGGGCGGGATCGCGAGCCTATCGCGGAGCGCCGCGACCCGAACGGTCGTCCACGTTTCGCCATCTTCGGTACGGCAACGCATCCTGTTGAGGGTTACTGCCAACTCCCGGTCTGGCCAATGTCCGCCAAGCTTGCGCAAAACCTCTCCGGCCGCGAGCTCCCGGTTGGGCGGGAACCGGCCGGTCTTGCGCCGTACCAGCCTGACTTCGGTGTGGCGCCCACCGATCCAGTGCAGCACGAGGACGAACTCGTTCGTGTTCGCGTCGATGTCGATCACGACCTCTTCGATCAGCAACCTGACCAGCCGTTGCCTGGCGCGGGCATCGGTCCCCGCCGCGTTCCAGACGAACGGTAAATCCGCGGCGAGCTTCATCAGAACTGCGGGATCGACCCGGGGCTTGGAACGCATGTCGGCTCCCAGTCGTCCGAGTTTCTGTTCGACGGCTGCCACCTTTTCCAATGCAGCGTTCCAGCGTGCTTCCAGTGTCCGCGCCACATGCCGTTTGGCGGGGTCGACATGCTCATGACGGCGTTCTGCAAGGTCTGCTGCATATCGAGCCTCCTCAAGTTCCCTCTCGACCGCCATCCGGACGGTCTCTTGTGCCTTGGCAGCCTGCTGTCCGGCCAAAAGGGCGGCTTGAACGGCCCGGCCAGATACTGCCTCGAGGAGTTGACTGGCGACAGCAGCGTCAATGCCGCCCCCACCGGCGCCGATGCACAAACCGGCCCCGACATGTCCATCATCGCCGCGGCACTGATAGCGATGCGACTGATCGGTGCCCGTCTTGTAGAATACCCGCATCATCCGCCCACAGCGCGCGCAGCGCGCCATGCCCGACAGCAATGCCTGTCCGCCGCGCCCGGATTTGCGGGCAGTGCGCTTCTGCATATGCGCGTTCTCCCCCAACATGCGGCGGTTCTCCTCGTAGGCGCGCCAATCAATATATCCCTCGTGGCTATCTTGGATGAGCACGTTCCATTGCTCGATCGCCCTGTGATGGCCGCTGGTCTTACGGGCCTGCCCATCGACCACCCGCGTCCGGTTCCCGGTGCGTCCAAAGGCGTAGGCCCCTGCATAGATCGGGCTGTGAAGCACCTGCATCACGCTGTGATAGGCGGGTTTGCGCCATGTAATCTTCCGAAGGGCCCCGTTGCGCTGGACCACCGGAAGATGAATATCAGCCGCCCGCAGCCACAGAAAGACCTGCCGCCCACTGCCGAGTTCGCGGAATTTGGCGAAGATCAGGTGGATGACACGCTGAACGCGCTCATCGGGGTCCATCTCGATCCGGTCATCCTCGCTCCAGCAGTAGCCTGGCGGCAGGGTGAAGCGGAGTTCTCCCCGGCTTGCCTTGGCGTCGCGGGCGGCCAGCCCCCGCTGGCGCAAAAGGTTAAGTTCATACTCCGACATTGTCCCCTTCAGCCCAAGCAGCAGCCGATCATTCATCAGGCGGGGATCGTAAACGCCTTCGGGGTCGACCACCAAGGCCCCGGTCAGGGCGCAAAGATCGATCAGATGATGCCAATCCCTACCATTGCGGGCGAGACGGGAAGCCTCGATGCAATAAACCGCCCCCACTGATCCGGCACAGACTTCTGCAACCAGGCGCTGAAACCCCGGCCGGGCCACCTGGCCTGATCCGGAACGGCCCAAGTCCTCATCGATCACCTCGACGCTCGAAAAGCCTGTGTCGCGGGCGGCTTCTGCCATCTGGTATTGTCGTTTCTGGCTCTCCAGGTTGCCAAGGACCTGGCTCATTGTCGACTGCCTGACGTAGACGATGGCGCTGCGGGCAAGGTGTTCAGCGGTGATCTTCGCGTGCATCATTCTCCCAGCCCTCCGTCTTCTGCGCCGCCATCAGCAGGAGTTCGGCCAAGGCCTCCAGAAGCGCTGGCGTTGATGGTGCCACTGGTGGGCGGTTGCGGGGATCGTCCAGTGCAAGGCAGAACTGATCCTGCTGGGGGTGGGTTCGGGGGCGACGGGGCATGCATATCCTCCTCTGGAATCAATGTTCCAGAGGATGGCGTAACTTGCGCAGCACGCATCAGCTCCAAGGTCCGGGCCAAGGTCTCAAGGGCTGCAATCGCTACAAGGGGCGGCCCGCTGTCCAGTCGCGCACAATAGCCGGGATCGCACATCCAGGGAGGCAAGGTCCGGAAAAAACCGGGCCGGTCCTCGACCAGAACCGAGCCTGCCCCTTGCCTACGGCCGCCATCGCGGGCGCGCAGCACTCGGCCAAAAAGCGGATGCCAAGGATACTCGATCCGCAATTCTCGTTCTTTGTATGCGGAATGATTGCCGATTTGGCGATCTCATCAAGGTGCTGTGGCACGACGGGGTCGGCATGTCGCTGTATCTGAAGCGGCTCGAGGCGGGGAAGTTCATCTGGCCGGTGAGCCAGAGCGGGGCGGCTGTTTCGGTCTCGGCAGCGCAGCTCGGCTACCTT
>JALQYS010000019.1 GCA_023254015.1 Paracoccaceae bacterium | reverse complement strand
ATTGGGAGGAAACCACCGAAAGCCTGACGCTGATCCTTTCGGCCTGCGTGGTCTGCATGGGGCTGGGCGTGCCGATCGGCATCGCCGCCGCCCACCGCCCGCGGCTTTATTCGGCCATGGTGCCAGTGCTTGATCTGATGCAGACCCTGCCGACCTTCGTCTACCTGATCCCCGCCATCGTGTTCTTTGGCCTTGGGATGGTGCCGGGCCTGATTGCCACCGTGATCTTCGTGTTGCCCGCGCCGATCCGTCTGACCTATCTGGGCGTGTCTTCCACCCCGACCGCGCTGCTGGAGGCTGCAACAGCCTTTGGCGCCACCCCGAAACAGCGCCTGTGGAAGGTGGAGCTGCCCTATGCGCTGCCGCAGATCATGGCCGGGTTGAACCAGACCATCATGCTGTCCTTGTCGATGGTCGTCATCGCGGCCCTGGTGGGGGCGAACGGGCTGGGGGTGCCAGTCATCCGGGCGCTGAACAGCGTGAACACCGCGCTGGGGTTTGAATCGGGCTTCATCATCGTGGTGGTGGCCATTTTGCTGGATCGGTCCTTGCGGGTGAGAACGAAATGAACGCGGTTGAATTCGACAAGGTGTCCATCGTCTTTGGCGACACGCCCGCCGCTGCCCTGCCGCTGATGGATCAGGGCCTGAGCCGGGCCGAGGTGCAGGAAAAGACCGGGCAGATCCTGGGGGTGCATGATTGCACGCTCTCGGTCGGTGAGGGCGAGATTCTGGTGCTGATGGGGCTGTCGGGCTCGGGCAAGTCGACGCTTTTGCGCGGGGTGAACGCGCTGAACCCGGTGGTGCGGGGCGAGGTTCGGGTGCGGGCGGGGGGCGAGATGGTGTCGGTCACCCATGCCGGCCCCGAAACCCTGCGGGGTCTGCGCCTGTCGACCATCGCCATGGTGTTTCAGCAGTTTGGCCTTTTGCCCTGGCGGACGGTGCGCGAAAACGTCGGCCTGGGGCTGGAGCTTGCGGGCCAGACGCCGGCGCAGCGGCGCGAAAAGGTGGACCGGCAATTGGCCTTGGTGAACCTGACCCAATGGGCCGATCGCAAGGTGGGGGAGCTTTCGGGCGGGATGCAGCAGCGCGTGGGCCTTGCCCGCGCCTTTGTCACCGATGCGCCGATTCTCCTGATGGATGAACCCTTCAGCGCGCTGGACCCGTTGATCCGCGCCAAGCTGCAAGATGAACTTCTGGATCTGCAGCAGCGGCTGAAGCGGACCATCGTGTTCGTCAGCCATGATCTGGACGAGGCCTTCAAGATTGGCAACCGCATTGCCCTCATGGAGGGCGGGCGGCTGGTGCAGGTGGGCACCGCGCGCGAGATCATCGCCAATCCGGTCAGCGATTATGTGGCCGAATTCGTCGCCCATATGAACCCTCTTGGGGTATTGACCGCGCGGGACGTCATGGTTGCAGGGCCGGGCGGCGCAGGCGTGGCGGTGGATGCCGAAACCCCGGTCAAGATGCTGATGGAGATGTTGCAGGGTGGAGCCGCCGAAGTGACGGTGATCGATCAGGGTCGGGCCATCGGTCTGGTGCGGGCCACGGATGTTCTGGCCAAGCTGCTCAATCCGCGCGGCAGCTGACGCGCGGCAGCCGCCTCAGGGGCGGCGATAGGCCAGCATATTGCCGCGCGGCAGGTGGATCAGCGTCAGCGCCGAGGCGCTGATGTCCATCACGGCAAGGCAGGTCTGATCCTCGGGCGTGCCGCCGAACATCTGCAGGGTGATGGCCGGGCCGTCCGTCTTGATGCCATCGGCACATTGGGCGCCAAGGGTCATCAGGTTCTGGTCCATCTCTTGCCCGTCATAAAGGTTGACCCATTCCGAGCCGTCAACCCTGATCGCGGCCAAGGGATCGTCAACCGACACCCAATCGCCCTGCAATCCGGCGCGCAGATCGGCATGCGGATCAAGGCCCGTGGGATCAACCGCCGTGAGCGTCACCTCGACGGTAATATCCCCCATGCCGAGGATTTCTCCGGCAAAGCGGGCGGGTGTGTTCTGCGGCAAGGCGGCGAAAGCCGCCAGCACCGCCGCGGGCGTCGCGCCGCCCTGATCGACGATCCAACGCGCGCCATCCGCATAAAAGATGCACCCCGGCCGCTCGCCCCCGTCGGTGCAGCCCTGCACCAGACCGTCCACCTCGAACGGCTCTTGCGCCGGGGCGGGCAAGGCCGTGCCAAGCAAAAGCGCAGTTCCGATCACAGGAAGAAGCATCGGGGCTTGTGGTTTCAAGGGCTTACTCGATCGCAGGTTCGGCCTTTTTCGGGGCGGCCTTCTTGGTGGCAGGTTTCTTGGCCGCGGCCTTCTTTGCAGGGGCCTTCTTTTCCGTCTCGACCTTGGGCGCAGCCTTTTTCGGGGCGGCCTTTTTCTTGCCACCCGACTTGCCGGCCTTTTCGGCGATCAGCGCCAGGGCCTCGTCCAGCGTCACCGCCTCGGGGGTGATGTCCTTGGGCAGGGTGGCGTTGACCTTTTCCCATTTGACATAGGGGCCGAACTTGCCGGGCATGACCACGACCGCCCCGCCATCGGGGTGATCGCCCAAGCTGCGCAAGGGTTCGGCAGCAGCCCCGCGCCCCGGCCCGCGCGCCGCCTTTTGCGCCAGAACCTCGACCGCGCGGTTCATGCCGATGGTGAACACCTCTTCGACATCGGGCAGGTTCGCATAGGTCTTGCCATGTTTGACATAGGGGCCAAATCGGCCGATGGCCGCTTCGATCGGCTCGCCATCCTCGGGGTGCGGGCCGATCTGGCGCGGCAGGCCCAGGAGATCCAGCGCGCGCTCCAGCGTCAGGGTTTCGGCCGGCCAGCCCTTGGGAAGGCTTGCCCGGTCGGGCTTTGGCAGCTCGGCCGTCGCCTCGCCGCGCTGGACATAGGGGCCAAAGCGGCCGGCCCGCAGCGAAATGTCGTTGCCCGCCGCATCCTGGCCCAGAACCTTGCCATCAACCGCCGCCGCCGCGTCGTCGCCGGTGGAGATCGGCCTTGTATAGCGGCATTCGGGGTAATTGCCGCAGCCGATGAAGGCCCCGCCAGAACGCGCGGTCTTCAGATGCAGCCGCCCAGAACCACAGGTCGGACAGGCGCGCGGATCAGAGCCGTCCGCCCGCAGGGGGTAAAGATGAGGGGCCAGAAAATCATCAATCTTTTCAAGCACCTCACCGATCCGCAGATCGGCGGTTTCCGCCACGGCGGCCGAAAAGTCGCGCCAGAACCGGGCCAGAACGTCCTTGTAATCCCGCTCGCCCGCCGAAACCTCGTCCAGCTCGGTTTCAAGATCGGCGGTGAAGTCATATTCCACGTATTTGTGGAAGAAATTGGCCAGAAATGCCGTCACCAGCCGGCCCTTGTCCTCGGGGATCAGGCGGTTTTTGTCTTTCTTGACATATTCACGGTCAACGATGGTGGTCAGCACGCTGGCATAGGTGGACGGGCGCCCGATGCCCAACTCTTCCATCCGCTTGACCAAGGTCGCCTCGGTATAGCGCGGTGGCGGCTGGGTGAAATGCTGATCAGGGGTCACACGGCGCCTGTCCAGCGCCTCGCCCTTGGCAAGCTGCGGCAGACGCGCGTCGTCCTCTTCGTCATCGTCGCGGCCCTCGTCATAGATCTTGAGGAAGCCGTCAAACTGCACCACCTGCCCGGTGGCGCGAAAGCCGACCTGACCATCGGGCGACAGGATGTCGACCGTCGTCCGCTCCAGCCGCGCGGCGGCCATCTGGCTGGCAAGGGTGCGCTTCCAGATCAGATCATAAAGCTTGCGCTGGTCGGCATCCATCAGCCGCAGGCTGTCGGGGTCGGCCGCCATGTCGGTGGGGCGGATGCATTCGTGGGCTTCCTGCGCGTTCTTGGCCTTGGTCTTGTAGATGCGCGGGCTGTCGGGAACATAGGCCGCGCCAAAGCGCTTGGCGATCTCGGCCCGCGCCGCCGCAACCGCCTCGGGCGCCATGTCGATGCCGTCGGTCCGCATATAGGTGATGTGACCGGCTTCATACAGCCGCTGGGCCGCGTTCATCGTCGCCTTGGCACCAAAGCCGAACTTGCGGCTGGCCTCTTGCTGCAGGGTCGAGGTCATGAAGGGCGCATACGGGTTGCGGGCGGCGGGCTTGGCCTCGACGCTGTGCACCGAAAATGTTCGAGAAGTGACAGCCTGCACCGCCATTTCGGCCGCCGTAGCGGTAGGCAGGTCGAATTTGTCCAGTTTCTGGCCGCCAAGCAAGGTCAGCCTTGCGTCGAATTCCTGCCCCCGCGGCGTCTTGAAGGTGGCGCCCACCGTCCAGAATTCGCGGGCGCGGAAGGCCTCGATCTCCATCTCGCGCTCGACGATCAGCCGCAGGCAGACCGATTGCACCCGCCCTGCGCTGCGCGCGCCCGGCAGCTTGCGCCACAGGACCGGCGACAGGGTAAAGCCCACCAGATAATCCAGCGCGCGGCGGGCGAGATAGGCCTCGACCAAGGGCGTGTCGATCTCGCGCGGCTCTTTCATCGCCTTGGTGACAGCATCCTTGGTGATGGCGTTGAAGGTGACGCGCGCCACCTTCTTACCCTTTTTCAGGCTGCTGGCCAGCGCCTCGCGCAGGTGCCAAGAAATCGCCTCGCCCTCGCGGTCAGGGTCGGTGGCCAGAATGAGCGTGTCGTCGGTCTTCAGCGCCTCGGCGATGGCGCGGACATGCTTCTTGCTGTCGGCCGCCACCTCCCAGGTCATGTCGAATCCATGCTCGGGGTCAACCGAGCCGTCCTTGGCAGGCAGGTCACGCACATGCCCATAGCTTGCCAGAACCGTGAAGTCCGGGCCGAGATATTTGTTGATCGTCTTGGCCTTGGCCGGGGATTCAACGACGACAACGGGCATGGGAAGGGTCTTTCAGAAGGCTTTCAAG
>JALQYS010000327.1 GCA_023254015.1 Paracoccaceae bacterium | reverse complement strand
CGATCACCGGGTGACCTTGCGGGCTGCGGCTAACGTTCAGGGGGCCGCGGACCTTGAAATGCTCGCCCTTGTGATCGGTGTAATGCACCTTGGCCGGGTCAAAGAAGCGGCCGGTGTCCTTGTCGCGGATAAAGCTGTCGTCCTCGAAACTGTCCCAAAGCTTTTTCACCACATCCACATGCTCGGCCGCGCGGCGGTAGCGGAAGGCATGCGGGTGCTGCTGGTCGAGATTGAAGTTGTGGGCAGCAGATTCCGTGGCGGTCGTCACCACGTTCCAGCCCGCGCGCCCGTCCGAGATCAGGTCCAGCGAGGCGAATTTGCGGGCAAGGTTATAAGGCTCTTCATAGGTCGTCGAGGCCGTGGCGATAAAGCCAAGATGCCTTGTCAGCGGGGCAAGCGCCGAGAACAGCGTCACAGGCTCGAACCCCGAAACCTTGGCATTGCCGCCTTCGATGCCGCCGCCAAAGGCGATGGCCAGGCCATCGGCCAGGAAATAGGCGTCAAACAGGCCGCGCTCGGCCTCCTGGGCCAGCTTGACGTGGAAGGCAAAGCTGGTCGCGCCATCGGCGGGGCTGTCGGGGTGGCGCCAGGCGGCAATGTGCTGGCCACCGCCGGGCAGGAAGGCGCCAAGGCGGATCTTGCGGGATTTGGTCATGGTCTGGGTCCTTTCGGGCATGCAGGGATCGGTGCCGCCGATGGGCGGGTCAAAGGGAGGGGTGAAGGGGCAGGGCGATCAGGCGGCGGTTGCTGTGGCCTTGCGCGCAAGCCAGGGGGCGAACTGCCCGACGGCCCGGTCGATGCGCGCGATCAGCGGCGGCGCTGTGGGCACGCCATTGGTGAAATCGGCCGTCGAGGCGTAGAGCCCGGTCGGAAGGGTTGCGGCCTCGAAAAAGCCGAAGAGCGGCCTCAGCTGGTGTTCGATGATCAGCGCGTGCTTTTCGCCGCCCCCGGTCGCGGTCAGCAGAACAGGCTTGCCCGCCAGCGCCGCAGGGTCGATCAGATCAAAAAGATGCTTGAACAGCCCCGCATAGCTGCCCTTGTAAACCGGGCTGCCGACGATCAGGGCATCCGCCGCCACCAGCCGGTCCACGATGCCGCGCGCCGTCTTGTCCAGATCGGCAAGGCTGCGCGCCTGGCCCAGCGACAGGCCGAAATCGCCCAGATCATGCAAGGTCGCATGCAGGCCGAACAGGGCAGAGGCCCGGATAGCTGCCGCGGCAACAAGGGCGTGGGTCCTGGACGGCCGCCCGAGGCTGCCAGAAAGTCCGATCAGGTGACGTGGCATCTTATTACCTCAAAAAACGATAGATGTTATCGTTTATATTGCGCGGACCCGTCGCCCTTGGCCATTCCAAAGATGTGGCGGAAAAGAGGTGAAATCCTCTGCCCAGCGCCCCGGTCTCGGTAGGACGTTCTCGGCCGGTGCGGGGCCAAAGGGGGGGGCGACGGAAGGTCGGGCGGCCAGTTGTCGCGGCGCGGCGGGCCTGTTTGCGCCGGTTCCCGGTATCTCTGCCTGTCCTTCACCGTGATCGCACGAAAGGGGTGCGTCCTCGGGAAGGGGAAGATCTTTCCCGGAAAGGGGGGTAAAAGAGAATGGAAAAAACGACCAAAAACATAGATATTGTCTGCTATAAGCACAGCGAAGCCGGGGCCCGTCGATCAGGTGACGAAGCCCTGCACAGGACAGGAGAAAGCCATGCTGGATGGCCGTTTCGACCCCGAATTCTTTGGCGCGCTCGCGGATGGACGAATTTCCGCAAGCGATCTTGCGCGTGACGATGAGGGTTCTCCGGCCGATCCGGTTGCCCTGAAGGTCTGGTTGGCCGCGATTGTCGCTGTCATCGCGCTGTGTATGGTGCGGCTGTCATGATGGATGCCACCCCCATCCAGCTGGACAAGGCGGCACCGGCGCGGCCGTTCGGACCGCATGTTCTCATCATCGGCGGCGGGGCCAGCGGCGTGATCCTGGCGGCGCAGTTGTTGTCCCGAAATGACGCGGCCTTTCGCGTGACCATTGTCGAGGGGCGCCATCTGCTGGGATGCGGCGTTGCCTATTCGACGACCGACCCGGACCACCTGCTGAACACGCGCGCCCAGAACATGAGTGCCTATCCCGACCGCCCGCAGGATTTCCTCGACTGGCTGCAGGGCCGGCCCGAGGGGGCTGCGGCGACCGGTCACTGCTTTGTCAGCCGGGCGACCTATGGCGCCTATATGGCCGGGCTTCTGGACGGCTGGTCTGGAAAGGAAGCGGACGGGCGGCTTGGCTGCGTCCGGCAAAGCTGCCTGCAGCTGCGCGAGACGGCGAACGGCGTGGCGGCGACGCTGGAGGACGGCCAGACCCTGATCGGGGACATGGCCGTGCTGGCCACAGGCCATGTGCAGCCCGGCGCCGATCCCGGCGGGGCGCTGACAAGCCCCTGGTCTCCGATGGACCCCGTGGACCCCGACGCCCGGATCGTGATTGTCGGGACCGGACTGACCATGGTGGATTGCGTGCTTTCGCTGCTGAACCGCGTGCACCGCGGGCAGATCCTGTCGATCTCGCGCAGGGGTCTTCTGCCCCGGGGACACACCGCCACATCGCCGATGGCGATCGATCCCGCCGAACTGCCGTTGGGGGGGCCGATGTCGGGGCTTCTGTCGTGGTTGCGCGGATTGGCGCGCGCGGCCGAAAGCCAAGGCGGCACCTGGCGCGATGCCGTCGATGGCGTCAGGCCGCATGTGCGGCGGATCTGGCGGTCTCTGCCGACACACGAGCGCGCCCGGTTCCTGCGCCACGGGGCCACCTGGTGGGATGTCCACCGCCATCGCATTCCACCCGCCTCTGCCGAGGTGATCACGCGGGCACAACAAAGCGGCCAATTCGTGCTCCAGCGGGGGCAGTTCCTGTCCGCCGAGATCGGAAGCGATGACAGGCCCAGCCTTCTTTTCCGACCGCATGGGTCAGATCAGGCCATCCGGCTGTCCGCAGGCCGCTTGATCGACTGCCGCGGCATCCGCCGCGATCCCGAACGGAATGCCACGCCTCTGGTGGCTGATCTCTTGGCAACCGGTCAGGCCCGCGTCGATCCGCTGCGGATCAGCCTCGAGGTCACGGGCGACTGCCAGCTGGTTGCGGGGGACGGCAGCCCGTCCCGCCGGATCTTCGCGATCGGGCCGGCCTCGCGCGCGGCCTTCTGGGAAATCACCGCCATTCCCGACATCCGCGACCAGATTGCCCAGCTGGCGGCTGCCCTGTCTGCCCATGGGCAGCCCAAGGGCCCATGATCCGGGTTTCAGAGGGATCAGGCATTGCGGATGGACAGATTGCCCGGCCCTGAGCACGCGCCCCTATAGAAACTGCGCGTCGTTCGCTGCAGGCCGATCGACTGGGGAATCTCAAGCCGGGGCTCGTCGCCGATCATGCCCGACACGACATTCCGGCCCCGAGGCTGCGCGCGCGGCGGGTCGCCGGGGCTGTCATGATCCCCTGCCGGAAAGGGGCTTTTCAAACCGGCTTGGCCATGTTTCCCTGCAGGCTTTAGCAGGAGGCGTCTGATGGTCCCGATTGAGCTCGCTGCCCTGAACCTTGGGATTGCATTGGCCTGCGGGGCGGTCATCGGTTCGGAACGGCAGGTGCGCCAGCGGATGGCGGGCCTCAGGACTAATGCACTGGTGGCGCTGGGGGCGGCGGGCTTTGTGATCTTCTCGCAGCTGGTTCCGAACGAGGTCTCTCCAACTCGCGTGGCCGCGCAGGTGGTGTCGGGCATCGGCTTTCTGGGGGCAGGGATCATCTTTCGCGATGGCTTCAACGTCCATGGGCTGAATACGGCGGCCACCTTGTGGTGTTCGGCGGCCGTGGGGCTGGTCGCGGGCATCGGCGCCTGGGAATATGCGCTGCTCTTGACGCTTTGCGTGGTGTTCGTGAACCTTGGCCTGCGCCCCCTGGTCAAGTTCCTGAAAAAGCACACCAAGGCCGGTGTGCCGATCAGCCGGTCCTATCGCGTCGATCTGAGTTGTGCGGCCGCCGATGAGCCGGCGATGCGGGCGCTGATCCTGCGCCATCTGCCGCTGCACGGGCTGCACCTGTCCGAGATTTCCGCCAGCACGTCCGAAAGCGAGGTCACGCTTACGGCGGTGGTCACGGGTGAGGGGGTGACCGACGCCGCGATGGAACAGGCCATTGCCCGTCTTGGCGCGGAATCGGGCATCCGCCGTCTGCGCTGGCTGTCCCATGACGAGGGCTGAAGCCTTCGGTTTGCCTGCGCTGCAACCGGTGCTAGACAGGGCGCCAGAAGCGGTCTATCCATTTCGTTAGCGCTAACATCGCTTTTCGACCTCCTGTCAGGACATCCCCATGGCCCCACGCGTCATTCCCGTCGATCCCTTTGATCTGGTGATCTTTGGCGGCACCGGCGATCTGGCCCGGCGCAAGATCCTGCCGGGGCTATACCGGCGCTTTCAGGCCGGGCAGATGACGGCCGAGGGCCGGATCATCGGGGCCGCCCGCGCCGATCTGACCGATGATGGCTTTCGCGCCTTTGTCCGAGAGGCGGTGGAAGAATTCATTCCCGCCGCCCGCCGCGACGAGGCCAGCCTGTCGGAATTTCTGGATCATGTCCAATATGTCGCCATTGACGCCAAGGGCGAGACCGGCTGGCCCCGGCTGAAATCGCTGATGCGTGAGGGCGTGGTGCGGGCCTGCTATTTCTCGGTCGCGCCGGCGCTGTTTGGCGATCTGGCCGAGCGGCTGCATGCCCGGGGCATCGCCGCGCCGATCATCCTGATCGCGCTGCGCATGTTGCAGGGTCTGGCTCTGGGTGGTGAATACGGCGGCGCGGCCGTCTATGTGGCCGAACACGCGCCTCAGGGCCAGCGCGGCTATTACACCGCCTTCATCCA
>JALQYS010000490.1 GCA_023254015.1 Paracoccaceae bacterium | reverse complement strand
GCGCGGGTCGAAGCGCGCCCGACGGCATGGATCATCGGAAAGTTCTCCGCCAGAAGGTCGTCGCCCCGGATCACACGGGTGCTGGCGTTGAACTGTGCGGCCAGCGCCAGAAAGGCGGCCTCCAGCTCGGCCGGTCCCATGTCTTGCGCGGGGGTGTTGATAAGGTCTCGCGTCAGGAACTCACCCTCGGCCATGGCGATCAGCCGCAGGGCATCAACGCCTTCAGGCGCCTTCAGGCGCACAGCGCCAGCCTTGGCCGGACGATAGCGGTCAAAGCGATAGGACTGCAGCAGAAAGGCCAGCGCCGCCTCGGCCTGCTCGGCCTCGGACAATTCGCCTTCCAGATGCCAATCCCCTGCCGGCAAGGCCGCCGCCGCCTTGGCCAGGGCAAAGCGTCCGCGCGCCCGCGCCGCCGCGCTGCCCATCCCGACAACGGCGGCCTGAACCGCCCCGTCGGCGCCGGGGATCAGCTGCACCTCGCCCGGACCGGCCTCGAACGCCGTGGCGCGCAGCCAGGCGGCTGTGACCAGGGGCTGGCTGGACAGAAAAGCCTCCAGCCCCTCAGGCCTTGCGACCAGCAAGGGGCGGGTGATGGCATCGGCGGCAGCAAAGGCGGGAGAGGGCATGGCATCCTGCAACATGGGGAACATGAGAAGAAACCCTAGCCAATCCGGCGCGGCCTGCAAGGGCGCAGGACAGCTGCCGCAGGCGATGAGCGCCGCAGGCGACGAAGAGCCTAGCTGAACGTCTGGTCCAAGAGCGCCTTGTCAGGCGCCAGCGACCGTTCCGCCACCCGCACCAGCCGCGCCCAGACCGAGGCGAAAGCCGTGACATCGCCCCGCATCAGACAGTCGCGCACATCCGCAGCGACAACTCCAAGACTGATCATCCCCAGGTTTTCGGCCATGCGCTGCAATCGCCGCAGCTGCCGCGACAGATCCTGCAGATCGCGTTCGCGCACCTGCGCGGCCAGGCTCGCCATGGTCAGCGCCAGTTCGCCCAAGGCCCGCGTCACGACCTGTTCGGCCGACGAGGTTCCCAGATTTCGATAGATCGTGGCAATCGGTTCGGCATCTTGCCGAACCCTTTCCCTGATTGTCAGGGGCACAACATTTTCACCCGACATGACACACCCTTTCTTCAACACCCGCTGCCAGACTGCGCGCTCGTGCTGAAGAAAAGGTTCACTGGGACGGAAAAAGCCTCTCGCATTTTCTGCGAATGCATCATAACGGAGGGGAAAACCAGAAGGATGCCGACGATGACCGTCACCGCTCGCCCCCTTCCCGCCTATCTGGTCAGCCGGTTTCACGGCTGGCAGGCGACCAGCTACAA
Organism: Paracoccaceae bacterium; assembly: GCA_023254015.1. Classification (GTDB taxonomy): domain Bacteria; phylum Pseudomonadota; class Alphaproteobacteria; order Rhodobacterales; family Rhodobacteraceae; genus Tabrizicola_A. The sequence continues at coordinate 1,775 of JALQYS010000490.1, read as the reverse complement.
GGACAACAAGGCGTGGTATCGCCGTCTGGCCGAAAACGGCCAGCATCCGCGCGCCATGGTGATTTCCTGCTGCGATAGCCGGGTGCACGTCACGTCGATCTTTGGCGCCGATGAGGGCGAGTTCTTCATCCACCGCAACATCGCCAATCTGGTGCCGCCCTATAATCCGGACGGCGAGCGTCACGGCACCTCGGCGGCGGTGGAATATGCCGTCACCTCGCTGGGCGTGGCGCATATCATCGTGCTGGGCCATTCGGGCTGCGGCGGGGTCAAGGGCTGCCATGACATGTGCTCGGGCCACTCGCCCGAGCTTGAGGAAAAGACCAGCTTTGTCGGCCGCTGGCTGGACATCCTGAAACCCGGCTATGAGCGTGTGTCGGCCCTGCCGCCGCAAGACATCCTGTCGGCCCTAGAAAAGCAGGCGGTCATGGTGTCGCTGGAAAACCTGATGACCTTCCCCTTCGTGCGCGAGGCGGTTCAGGACGACAGGCTGACGCTGCACGGGCTTTGGAACAATATCGGCGCGGGCGCGCTGGAACAGTTCGATCCCGCCCGGAACGGATTTGTGCCGCTTTAGGCTGCGCCAAGGGTCTTGCCTGCATGCGGGCTTGCATTGCAGGCAGGATCGGCCTATATGGCCATCAACAGAGGTTTCGAGGTCCACACTCGAGACTGCCGAAAGTCACGCGGGCCTCTCGGGCCCGTTTTTTGTTTCTGGAACCCTGATGACAGATCTTGTCGCAAAGACCGCCATGGATCGCCGCCTTGCGGAGATCGTCCAACCCGTGATCGAGGGGATGGGCTTTGAACTGGTGCGCATCCGTCTGATGGGCGGGGCGACCCGCACGCTGCAGATCATGGCCGACCGCCCCGAAGGCGGGATCGAGGTGGATGATTGCGGCGAGATTTCCACCGCGGTTTCAGCTATTCTCGACGTGGAAGACCCGATCGAAGAGAACTATGTCCTGGAAGTGTCCTCGCCCGGCATCGACCGGCCGCTGACCCGCCTGAAGGATTTCGAGATGTGGAAGGGCTGGGAAGCCCGGATCGAGACGACAGAACTGATCGACGGCCGCCGCCGCTTCAAGGGGATGCTGGCGGGAGTCGAGGGCGAGGAAGTGCTGATCGAGATCGAGGACGGCACAGAGACGGTGACCATCGGCCTGCAGTTCGACTGGCTGTCGGATGCCAAGCTGATTCTCACTGACGAGCTGATTTCCGAGATGCTGCGCCAGAAAAAGGCCAGCGGCGTGATCGACGAATCGCAGTTCGACGAGATTGACGAAACCGAGGGTGACGGCGACGACACCCCCGAAGACACCAAACACTAAGCCGGGAGAGACCCATGGCGATTACGTCAGCCAACCAGCTTGAGCTTCTGCAGACCGCCGAGGCCGTGGCGCGCGAGAAGATGATCGACGCGGATCTGGTGATCCAGGCGATGGAAGACAGCCTCGCCCGTGCCGCGAAGTCGCGTTACGGCGCCGAGATGGACATCCGCGTCAAGATCGACCGCAAGACCGGCCGCGCCACCTTTGCCCGCATCCGCACCGTGGTGGAAGATGACGCGGTGGAGAACCATCACGCGCAACTGACCGTCAAGCAGGCCAAGTCCTATCTGAAGGATCCCCAGATCGGCGACGAGGTGATCGACGAGGTTCCCCCGGTCGATCTGGGCCGCATCGCCGCGCAATCGGCCAAGCAGGTGATTCTGCAAAAGGTCCGCGAGGCCGAGCGCGACCGTCAGTACGAAGAATTCAAGGACCGCAAGGGCA
>JALQYS010000488.1 GCA_023254015.1 Paracoccaceae bacterium | reverse complement strand
ATGCACCTCATCCGCCTCGGTCCGGATGAACCCCGGCTGGACCCGGTTCACCGCCCGGGTAAACGCCTCGGCACTGCCCACGCCCAAGTCGCCAAACCGCTCGCGCATTTCCGCGTATAGCCACCCGGTAAAGGCCCGGCTGCGCCCGATCTGGTTTTCATAGATCCGGCTCTGGCTTTCATGCACGCCCATCGAGCAGCCATGACCGATGGGTGTCATGGCGTAATCGGGGTCGATGGCCAGTTCATAGCTGGAATGGCCGACCTCGTGGATGGTCGAGTAAAAGCAGTTGAACGGATCGGTTTCCACCACCCGCGTCGTGATCCGGCTGTCATTGCCGCCGCCCGAGCTGAACGGGTGCACGGCAAGGTCCATCCGCCCGCGCGACCAGTCATAGCCAAAGGTCGTGGCCAGATCACGGGCCATGCGCATCTGGCTGTCAGCCGAGAAATGGCCGTCCAGCGCCTTGGGCGCGGGGTGCGCTAGGATCTTTTCGCGCAAGGCGACCAGCCGCGGCCGCATCCGACCGAACATCGCGCCCAGGCTTTCGGCTGTGGCACCCGGCTCGTAATCGTCGATCAGGGCGTCATACAGGTCTCCGCCATCGGCCAGTGCCGCCGCCTCTTGCCGTTTCAGCGCCAACACCTCGGCCAGGGTCGGCAGAAAGGCCGCCACATCCTCGGCCGAGCGTGCCTCGGCCCAGATGCCCTGCGCGACCGAGGTCAGCCGGGCCAGCGCCTCGGCCAGATCGGCCGGCACCTTGAGGCTGCGCTCATAGGACCGGCGGATCAGCCGCAGTTGTGCCTGACCCGCCTCGTCCGAGACCTCGGCCGCAGCCAGCCAGTCGGCGATGCGCGGATCGGTGCGGCGGGCGTGCAGGATGCCCTCGATCGCCGCCATCTCCTCGCCCCGCTGATCGGCGGCCCCGCGCGGCATCATGGTTTCCTGATCCCAGCCCAGCCGTTCGGCCACCTTTCCCAGGGCCTCGGTCTGGCGCTGGAACGCCATCAGTTCGGCGAATGCGGTGTTGTTGGTCATGCCGTGCCCTCCCGGATGGAACCCGCAACCGGATACATCGCCAGATGCCGGGCGCGGAGGATAAGAACCCACAGGATCACCGCGCCGATCTGGTGGGTGATTGCAACATGCATATGCGCTGCGGTCAGAACGGTGACGATGCCAAGCACGACCTGCGCCACCAGCATCGCCATGAGCGCGTGGAAGGCCGTCCGCGTTGCCGCATGGGCCGATTGCCGCCCGCGCAGCCAGACCACGACGCCAAAGGCAAACACCAGATAGCCCGCCATCCGGTGCATGAACTGCACCAGCCCCGGGTTTTCAAAAAACGCATGCCAAAGCCCACCGCCGCCCGGCACATAGAAGGCGTCGGCCGGGAAGAACTGGCCGTTCATGTCGGGCCAGGTCGGAAAGCCACGCCCGGCATCGATGCCCGCAACCAGCGCGCCCAGCAGGATCTGCAGAAAGGCGAAATGCATCAGCCCGGTCGACAGGCCGACCAGCTTGCGCTCGCCCACGCGGCGGGCCTGCATCAGATCGGTCTCGGACCGGCCCAGCAGGAACACATACCAGGCGGTCAGGCCCAGAATGACAAAGGCCAGCCCCAGATGCGTGGCCAGCCGATAGCTTTCGACATCCACATTCTCGCCCACCAGGCCGGAACTGACCATCCACCAGCCGATGGCCCCCTGAAGCCCGCCCAGCGCGCCAAGGCCCAGAAGCCGGCCCGTCCAGCCGGCCGGAATGGCCCGAGCGGCCGCAAAGCCCAGAAAGCCCACCGCCCAGACCAGCCCGATCACCCGGCCAAGCTGGCGGTGTCCCCACTCCCACCAGAAGATGGACTTGAACTCTTCCAACGACATCTGGCTGTTGACCAGCTGAAACTCGGCGCTGGATTGATACTTCTCGAACTCCACGGCCCAGTCGGCCTCGGACAGGGGCGGGATGGCCCCGGTGACCGGCCGCCATTCGGTGATCGAAAGGCCACTGTCGGTCAGCCGCGTCAATCCGCCCACCGCGATCATCACCGCGACCAGAAGGAAGATCGAAACCAGCCAGGCCCGAATGCCCCGGCGCGCGCCCTTGCGCCCGTCGATCAGGCCCCCCTTCGGCACCACCGGGGCACTGGACGCCCCCACATCCTCAAACAGCTTGCGCTTTTCGGCCATCGCCTTCCCCTTCGCGTTCCGGGCCAGAGACTAGGCCTCTGGCCGGGGGCCTTCAAGGGCTGGCTGTGGCCGCCTCGCCTGACGCAAGGTCGCGGCCATGCAGCCACAGCGCCCCGTCCTTGACCCCGCCCCGGATCAGAAAGCCCGGGCTTGCAACCTCGGGAAACTCCGCCACCCAGTCGCGATAGCGATCATTTGTCACCACCTGGGCGCGCAGCTGACGCGCCGCCGTCAGGATATACTGATCCGCCGGAACCCCCTTCGGCACCACCAGCACCCGATCTTCGGGCAGACCCAGCCGCCGGGCCATCTCGTGATCATCCTGATAGCGGTCATGGGTCTTGTAGCCGACGTTGGCGTCAAAGATCACACCGGGCGTCAATCCCTGCTCGGCCAGAACCCGCACGGCCGCGATCACCGGCTCCAGCGAGGGCACCCCCGCCTGCCAATGCATGACGTTGGAGCCGTCGACGATCACATGGCGCGGCGCAGGCGCAGGTGCAGCCTTGCGCGGCGGAACCCGCCTGAAGATCGCGCGAACACGGCGCCAGACCAGCCAGAGACTGGCGACAAGACAAGGGCCCGCCAAAAGCATAAGGTCGGAAAACCCCGGCAAGAACAGGGAAACCAGCGTGCCGGCAAGCGACAAAAGTGCGATAAGTGCAAGCATGCGACGCCCCTGCCTGCGGAACGCCCCCTATTGCAGCCGCCGCAAAAGCTCCAGCGAAGGTTCACCCGTCACCGGAAGGCCCGCCGCCTGCTGATAGGCCGCAATCGCCGCCTTGGTCTTGGCCCCCATCACCCCGTCCGTGCCGCCGGTATCGAACCCCGCCTCCGTCAGCCCGCGCTGCAGGGCCTGCCGGTCGGCCATGGTCATGCCGTTGCGGTCCGGCCCCCAATCGGCCTGCACCGCCGGCCGGCCAAGCAGGCGGTCCGACAGATGCCCCACCCCGATCGCATAGCTTTCGGCATTGTTGTAGCGCAGGATGACGTTGAAATTCTGGGTCAGCAAGAAGGCCGGACCACCGACGCCGTTCGGCGCAATGATCGACCCGCCCGCAGGCACCGCACCGCCACTGGCCGCCGTGACGCCCAGCGCCGACCAGTCCGCCGCAGACTTGCCCTTGCCGCGCCCCAGGTGCCCGGCATCGAACCCGGCAGGCAGCCGCACCTCGCCCCCCCAAGGAAGCCCGCGCTGCCAGCCGTTCTTGGCCAGATAGGCCGCCGTCGACGCCAGCGCATCGGTCGGATCCTCGCCCCAGATGTCGCGCCGCCCGTCGCCCGTGAAATCCACCGCAAAGGCCAGATAGCTGGTCGGAATGAACTGCGTATGCCCCATCGCCCCGGCCCAGGAGCCGGTCATGCCCCGCGCCGACACATCGCCATTGGCGATGATCTTCAAAGCCGCCGTCAACTGGCTTTCGAAAAACTCTCCGCGCCGCCCGTCATAGGCCAGCGTCGCCAGGGCCGAGACCACCGGCACCACGCCTCGCCGCGTGCCGAAAAACGACTCCAGCCCCCAGACGGCCGCCACCACATGGCCCTCGACGCCATAGCGCGCCTCGATCTGGCCCAGCACGCCGCCATATTGGCGCAGCTTGGCCTGCCCCAACGCCACCCGCTCGGGCTTGGCGGCGATGGCCAGATAATCCTCCAGCGTGCGGGTGAATTCGGTCTGGTTGCGGTCTTTCTCGATCACGTCGGGCAGATAGCCGGCAAAGCCCATCGCCTCGTTGATGACATTTGCCGGAATGCCCCGGGCCGCCGCCCGCGCGCGATAGCCTTCGACCCAGGCATCGAACCCCGCATTCGGCACCGGGCGCGGCGGGACCTCGGACGGCGAGGCGCCAACCGGGCCGCCGCTGCCAGCGCCCCCGACACAGGCCGAAAGCCCCAAGGCCGAAAGCCCAAAAATCACACCGCGCCGGGAAAGAACCTGCATGAAATGCCTCGTGTCGTTGATCTTTTCCGACAACCTACCCGAGATGCATGACGGTTTGAATCAAATTTGCTTTCGCTGCCCCACTGACGCCCAAATCCGCCCACAGCAGAAACATCAATCGCCCTGTTGGCGCAGCTTGTAGGCGATCTGTTTCAGCATGCCGTGAAAGGTCTGAACCTCGGCCCGGGTCAGGCCCAGACGCCCCCACATGTTGCGCAGGTTCAGCCGCATCCCCGATGCCTTGGTGGGCGGAAAGAAGAAACCCGCCGCCTCAAGCCGCTCTTCGAAATGGTCGGCCAGCCGTTCCACCTCTTCGCGGCTGGCAAAGTCGGTGCGGCCCAGAACCATCACCTCGGCCGGCACCTCGGCCTTCTGGCGGCCCCATTCATAGGCCACCAGAAGGGCCGATTGGCCAAGGTTCAGGCTGGCGAAATCGGGGTTCACCGGCACGGTGATGATGGCATTGGCCAGCACCACATCCTCATTCTCCAACCCCGCGCGTTCGGGGCCAAAGAGAATGCCAACCCTTTTGCCCTCGGCGCCCATGGCGCGCGTCATCTCCATCGCGCGTTCGGGGGTGACCACGGGTTTTACCAACTCGCGGCTGCGGGCTGTGGTGGCAAAGACGAAATCGCAATCGGCAATGGCCCGCGGCACATCGGGGAAAATCCCGGCCGCATCCAGCACCCGCCCCGCACCCGAGGCCATGGCATTGGCCTTGGGGTTGGGCCAGCCATCGCGCGGATCGACGATCCGCATCCGGTCCAGCCCGAAATTCAGCATCGCCCGGGCGGCGGCCCCGATGTTCTCGCCCATCTGCGGGCGCACAAGGATGAAAACGGGCGGGATCATGGCGGCACCTCTGATGGGGAACGCGGCCCCGATACGCGATCCCGCGCCTTCTGGAAAGGCCACAGAATATGGCCAAGCCCGGCAAAGACTGTTAAGCGGGGGCTGACCAGCCGAAAGGAAGCGCCATGGCCGCCGAAGACCGCCCGCAGATCACGCTCATCACGCCGCCGGCGCTGGATCTGGACGTGTTTCCGGACCGTCTGGCGCGGGTTCTGGACGCGGTCGAAATCGCCTGCCTGCGCCTGTCGCTGGCCAGCCGGGACGAAGATGAAATCCTGCGCGCAGGCGATGCCTGCCGGGTGATCGCCCATGACCGCGACGTGGCCATCGTGATCGAGAACCATGTGCTGATGGTCGAACGGCTGGGGCTTGACGGGGTGCATCTGACCGACGGCGCGCGGTCGGTCCGCAAGGTGCGCAAGGATCTGGGGGCCGATGCCATCGTCGGCGCCTTTTGTGGCACCACCCGCCACGAGGGGATGAGCGCGGGCGAGGCCGGGGCCGATTACGCCGCCTTCGGCCCGGTGGGCGAAACCGCCCTCGGCAAGGGCGACCGCGCCGAGTTCGAACTTTTCGAATGGTGGAGCGCGATGATCGAAGTGCCCTGCATCGCCGAAGGCGCGCTGACCACAGAACTGATCGAGAAATTCGGCCCCGTGACCGACTTTTTCGGCATCGGCGCCGAAATCTGGGGTGCAGAAGACCCTGCGGCCGCGCTCAAGGCGCTGATCGCACCCCTCGGCTGACCCTCCTCGTCAGCTGCGCCGCTCGTCGGGGGGGCGCGCCACGACGAGAAGCCGCAGGCGCACGAGGAGCGCGCCCGGCGTCAGTCCTCGGCCAGCCGGTGGCTGGCCCGGATCACCCTTTCGCAATGCGCCGCAAGATCCTTGCGGTTCGGAAAGGCATCGACCGGCACCTCGGGGTGAAAGATGACCTCCACCCGCCCTTGCCGCCGCGCAGCCAAGGTCATCAGCAGGTGCGGGCCAAAGTCCATGTCCCCCCACCAGCCGTAATAGCGCGCATCCTCTCCCGGCGGGGCATGGTAGACCACCGTCACCGGCTGGATGAACATCACCCGGTCAAGGCCATGGGTGTAGAACGCCTGAAACAGGCTGGACTTGAAGGGCAGCACGCGGAGCCCATCGGTCGAGGTGCCCTCGGGAAAAAAGCACAGCTTGTGCCCCGCGCGCAGCCGGTTTTCGAACAGCTCCTGCTGCGCCTTCGCCTCGGTCCCCTTGCGGGCAATGAACACCGTGCCCGTCGCCCGCGCCAGCCAACCGATGGCGGGCCAGTCGGCCACCTCGGCCTTGGACACGAAATAGATCCGCTGCACCGCATTCAGCGTGAAGATGTCCAGCCAGGAGGCGTGGTTGGCCACCACCGCCCCCTTCTGCCGCATCGGCTGTCCGGTCACGACAAGGGGCAACTGCAGGATGCGAAACGCCGCCTTGCACACCCCTTGGGTGACAAAAGGCGTGATCGGCCGGGCCTCACCGAACAAGGGTCGCTCGACCAGCCGCAACAGCAACAGCAGCAGCAGCCCGCCATAGGTGACCAGCGCCAGCGTCCCTCCACGCAAGGCGGCCAACATCCAGCCGGCAGGGCCCAAAGGCGCGACATGGATCGGCACTTCGCGCCAATCGGGCCGGCTCATCCGCGTGCTTCCTTCTTGCGGATCCAGAACGCGCGATGCTTGTCGCTCATCCTTGCGGTGTCCAGCACCAGACAAACATCCGTGGTGTTGAAGGCATGGTCGACAAAGGCCCCCGCGCCGACAAAGCCACCCAGCCGCAGATAGGCTCGGATCAGCGCCGGCGTGCCGTTCAGCGCCGCGCGCCGGTCCAGCGCATCAGGCGGCACCAGCGCCATGTCAACCGCATGGGGCGGCAGGGCGCGCACCCGCAACTCTTCGGGGGCAAGGTGGTGGTGATGCAGATAGGACAGCGGCTGCGCCAGCGCCTGCACATCGGTGCCATGGAACGAGGCCGCACCGAACAGGATCTCGATGTCACGCTCCAGCACATAGGCCGCCAGCGCGTTCCATAAAAGCAGCATGGCGCTGCCACCGCGATAGGCCGGATGCACGCAGGACCGGCCCAGTTCCACCAGTCGGCGCCCCTGGGCTTTCAGGGCCGTCAGATCATATTCGCCTTCGGAATAGAACCGGCCCGCCTCCGACAGCCGGTCAGAGGGCAACAGCCGGTAGGCCCCCACCACATCGTCAAGCCCGGCCGCATCGCGGCGGCTGTCGATCAGCAAAAGATGGTCGAAATACGGGTCGAAGGCGTCAATCTCAAGCTGCCGGTCATGGTCGACCAGCGGGCCCCCTGCCCCGAGTTCCTGCACGAAAACCCGGTAGCGCAGGCGCTGCGCCGCGCGCAAATCCCGCTCGTCGCGGGCAAGGCGCAGAACAAGGGCGTTCTCGTCATCCATCATTCAGGGGCCATTTCCGCGCAGTAAAGCCTCAAGCCTTCTATGTCGCCGGTTCCGGCAATGCAACCAAGGCAGAAACGGTGTAATTCCCGACAAAATGCAATCCAAAGTTGCGTTAAGCCAATGTTAACCCGATACTGCTTCAAATGCCAAAGACGGGCACCAGATCGACCTGCGTCAGATCGATCACCCTCTTGCCCGCCTGTTCGAAGTTCACGGTTGCCTTGTTGTTGATGTTGGACTGCACCTGACCCAGCCCCCAATCGGGCTGCGAAGGATGTCGCACCAGCATGCCCGGTTCCAGTAGTGCTGCCATGTTCGGCCCCTTTTCATTGCACAGGATTGCCCGATGCCGGACAAGCCCGATGTTTCTGCGCTTCTTGGTTCGCGCATCTGTCATGACCTTATCAGCCCCATCGGCGCCATCGGCAATGGGGTGGAGCTTTTGTTGATGGATGGCGTGGCCAGAGGCCCTGAAATGACCCTGGTCGCCGAAAGCGTGGCCCATGCAAATGCCCGCATCCGGTTCTTCCGCGTGGCCTTTGGCCAGACCTCGAAAGACCAAAGAATCGGCCTGACGGAAATCCGCGGCATCCTGAACGATCTGGCCCATGGCAACCGCACGACGGTAGACTGGATCTCGCCGTCAGACCTGTCGCGGCGCGAAACCAAGCTTGCCTTCCTGTGTCTGCTCTGCCTTGAAACGGCCCTTGGTCAGGGCGGGCGCATCCAGGTCGAACGCGGCGACACGCGCTGGATCGTGACCGGCCGGTCACCGCGCCTGCGCATCGACCCGGCGCTGTGGGAAGTGCTGTCGAACCCGCAGGCCGAGGCCGAGATCGGAGCCGGTCAGGTGCAATTCCTGCTGGTGCCCGAGGAAATCGCGCGCCAGCACCGCCGCCTGACCGTGGAGATCAGCGAAAGCGAAATCCGCCTCACGTTCTGATCGTGCCGTCGCCGGTGACCAGATACTTGAAGCTGCACAGCTGATCGGCCCCCACCGGCCCGCGCGCATGCAGCTTGCCCGTGGCAATGCCGATCTCGCCGCCCATCCCGAACTCGCCGCCGTCGGCAAACTGGGTCGAGGCGTTGCGCATCAGGATCGCCGAATCCAGCCGTTCGAAGAACCGCGCGGCGGTGGCGTCATTTTCGGTCAGAATCGCCTCGGTGTGCTGACTGCCGTATTTGCGGATATGGGCAATCGCCTCGTCCACGCCATCCACCAGCTTGGCCGCGATGATCTTGTCCAGAAACTCGTGGCCGAAATCTTCCGGCTTGGCGCGCACGGTTCCGGGCACCTTCAACAACTCGCCTTCGGTGCGCACCTCGACCCCCGCGGCCAGCAGATCCTCAATCAGCACCGGGCCGTATTTGGTATAGAACTGCCAGTCGATCAGCAGACACTCCGCCGCGCCGCAAATCCCGGTTCGCCGGGTTTTCGCGTTCAGGACAACCCGGCGGGCCTTTTCCAGATCGGCGTCGCGGTCGGCATAGACGTGGCAGATCCCCTCCAGATGGGCAAAGACCGGCACGCGCGCCTCTTGCTGCACAAGGCCGACCAGCCCCTTGCCGCCCCGCGGCACGATCACATCGATATAGGCCGTCGCCCGCAGCATCTCGGCCACCATCGCGCGGTCCCGCGTGGGAACCAGCTGGATTGCCGCCTCGGGCAATCCAGCCTCGCGCAGGCCCTGCACCATGCAGTCATGCAAGGCCTCGGACGAATGGAAGCTTTCGCTGCCACCGCGCAGGATCACCGCGTTCCCGGCCTTGAGACACAGGGCCCCGGCATCGGCCGTGACGTTCGGGCGTGATTCATAGATCACCCCCACCACCCCCAGCGGCGTTGCCACCCGCTGGATGTGCAGGCCATTCGGCCGATCCCATTCGGCCAGCACCCGCCCCACCGGATCGCGCTGCTCGGCCACCTGCCGCAGCGCATCAACGATGCCGCGCAGGCGGGTTTCATTCAGCATCAGCCGGTCCATCATTGCCGGCGACAGACCCTTTTCCTTGCCGAAATCCAGATCCAGACAATTGGCGTCCAGAATTTCCTGCCGCCGCGCCCAGACCGCCGCCGCCGCTGCCTGCAGCGCCGCCGCCTTGCGCTCGGACGAGGCAAAGGCCAGCTCGGCCGCCGCCGCCCGGGCCTTCTGTCCGATCTCGGCCATCATCAACGCGTGCTCGTCGCTCATCCCAGCCCCCCGCCCGCCACTCCGGCTTTATGTTGAACGTTTTCCAGAGCTTTATGCCCAAGTTCTGCAAAGCCGTCCGGGGATTACCGGCCTTGCGTCACTACATTACCACGCCCATGAAGAGCGCCTTTTGGCCCGCTGTGCCAGTGCCGAGGAAACGGATGCCGTCTACAGTCGGCGCTGCGTACCGTGGAAGGCGCGGCTGGATCTGATCTATCAGCGCCACCAGACACTTTGCTTTGATCTGGCGCTGATCTACGAAACCGGTCGCCGCGTTCTGGTGCGTCGGCTGTTCAAGTGAGCGCCAGCTGCCCGCAGAATAGGCGCGTTTCAGCCGCTCTGCCTTGTTGCACATGCGAATGTGAGGTAGATTGCAA
>JALQYS010000287.1 GCA_023254015.1 Paracoccaceae bacterium | reverse complement strand
CCTTGCGGATACGGCCGGCGGTATCATAGTGCGAGCCATGGCAGGGGCAGAACCAGCCGCCGAACTCACCCGCGCCATTGCCGATCGGCACGCAGCCCAGGTGGGTGCAGACGCCGATCATCACCAGCCACTCGCCCGCCTCGTCCAGCGCGCGGTTGGCGTCCGAGGCGTCAGCGCCCGGCTTGTTGGCGTTTTCTGCGGTGGCGTCGATCAGCTCCTCCAGTGCGACGGCACGGGCGGCTTCGATTTCCTCGGGGCTGCGGCGGCGAATGAACACCGGCTTGCCGCGCCATTTCACCGTCAGCTGCGTGCCCACCTCGACACCCGAGACGTCGACGAAGATCGACGCCAGAGCGCGGGTATCCGCCGAGGGGTTCATCTGATTGACCAGCGGCCAGACGGCCGCGCCGGTCGCAACCGCGCCCGCACCGGCGGTCGCGTAATACAGGAAATCCCTGCGGGTGCCTGCGTCATTGTCTGCGTGGGACACGAGATCTTCTCCCTTCCAAGGCCGCGGCGTTGCGACCCATATGCCAACGGGGCCGCGGTGCCCCGCAGCCTTGCCGGGCGGTTTCTAGCCAAGGTCTGGGGCTACGTCCAGCGGTCATAGGCGCGCAGGGGGGGCAGATTTTCGCTTTTGTTGCACGACACCCTTGAAAACCTTGACACAGCGTCCAACGGACTGCGCTGCAGTGTCAGGCGGGGCGCGTGTCGATCATGGCAGGGCGCATCGCAAAACCGGCCTCCCACGCCGCCAACTGCGGCCGCGCCTGCCGCCAATCGCGCGCGCCGTGGCGGAAATCGAGATAGCCCAAGGCCACCGCAAGGGCGATATGGGCCATGGTCATCGGCCCCTGCAAAAGCCCCATCCAGCGGCCTTCCACGGCATCCAAGGCGCGTTCTACCTTTTGCCATTGCGCCTCGACCCAGGGGGCGTGGCGCAGGCTTTCCGGCCGGAGGCGGTCTTCGTAAACCATCAGCAGCGCCGCCTCCAGAATACCATCGGCCGTCGCCTCCAGCGTCAGAACCGGCCACAGCGCCTCACCCTTGGGGTAAAGGCCCGCACCAGACAGATCATCAAGATACCGGCAGATCACCCGGCTGTCATAAATGGCCGTTGCGCCGTCATCCGGCACCAGGGCAGGGATCTTGCCCAAAGGGTTGTGATCAAGCGGCAGGCTGCCCGGCTCCAGCGGGCTGCCGGCGACCGAAATCTCCCGAACCCGGGGCGACAGGCCCGATTCGCGGATCTGCACCATGACCTTGCGGCCAAAAGGCGTTGTGGGCGACGTGTAAAGCAGCATCTGGGCGCACCTTCCCGCAAGGAACCGGAGCAGATGATTGCCCGGGCCACGGCGGCGGGGCAAGGCCCACGCCCTTCAGGTTTTCCCGAAAACCCGAATGAGGCCTTCGCTTTTTCGCGGCCCCGCGCTAGATGGCGACAGAGAGGTGCATCATGCTCAACGATCCGCTGTTCATCGTCGCCGCCGTGGCAAGCCTTGTGGTGCTGGTCATCCTGATGATCGGTATCGGCAGCTTCGCCAAAGGGGGCGAATTCAACCGCAAACATGCCAACCGCATCATGCGCTGGCGGCTTGGGGCGCAATTCGTGGCCGTCGTTCTGATCGTGACGTTCGCCTATCTGCGCAGCCGCGGAGGAAACTGATGGTCGTCCTGTCGAAAATCTACACGAAAACCGGCGATGCCGGGGAAACCGCCCTGGGCAATGGCGCCCGGGTGGCGAAACACTCCACGCGGGTCTCGGCCTATGGCACGGTTGACGAAACCAACGCCACCGTCGGCTTGGCCCGCCAGCACGCCTCTGGTGAGATGGATGCGGCCCTGGCACGGATCTCCAATGACCTGTTCGACCTTGGTGCCGATCTGTGCACGCCCGACATGCACATGGACCACACCCTGCCCTATACCCCCTTGCGGATGATCGAAGGGCAGGTTGAGCGTCTGGAGCGCGAGATCGACGCGATGAACGCGGCCCTGTCGCCCCTGCGCAGCTTCATCCTGCCCGGTGGCAGCGCCTTGGCCGCCCATCTGCACCTGTGCCGCACGGTCTGTCGGCGCGCCGAACGGCTGGTGGTGGAACTGGCAACGATGGAGGAAGTCAACGCCGAGGCGGTGAAATACCTCAACCGGCTTTCGGACTGGTTCTTCGTGGCGGGGCGCATCGCCAACAATGACGGCAAGGATGACGTTTTGTGGGTGCCAGGCCTGACCCGGTGACGATTCGCTGAGGCAATCTCGACACAGGTGTCGAGATTTGTCCTGGCGCGGCGTCTCGCCACCCTTGTTTGTCGTATTTGCACTGTTACCGACCGCAGGGAATCGCTATTAGGCCTGCGAGAGCTTGGATAGGCCCTTCGGGGCTGCAGTTGGGAGATTCTGCCGATGAAGGTCTTGGTGCCTGTCAAACGTGTGATCGACTACAACGTGAAGGTTCGCGTCAAGGCGGACGGCACGGGTGTTGATCTTGCGAACGTGAAGAT
>JALQYS010000216.1 GCA_023254015.1 Paracoccaceae bacterium | reverse complement strand
ATCTTGTTCTTGTAGTTGTCGACGGCGGCCGCGTTCACCTCGGGCACCACCAGCGGGATCGCCGGGTCGTAACGGTAAAGCGAAGAGTTGTCGATCACCACGCAGCCCGCCGCGGCGGCCTTGGGAGCATAAACCTTGGTCGCCTCGGAGCCCACCGCGAACAGGGCGATGTCCCAGCCGGTGAAATCGAAAGTGTCCAGATCCTTGGTCTTGATAGTCTTGTCGCCAAAGCTGACTTCAGTGCCGAGAGATTTGCGCGACGCCAGCGCGGCAACCTCGTCAACCGGGAACTCGCGCTCGGCGAGGATGTTCAGCATTTCGCGGCCCACGTTACCCGTGGCACCCGCGACGACGACTTTGTAGCCCATCTTGGGTATCTCCAATATCCGTCCAAGACCGTTCAAGGACGGCGCCTGTTAGCCCAAGCCGGGCGCGGGGGAAAGCGGGAAATGCCGGCCCGGGCGCTCAAGCCGCGATCAAGGCGTCGCGGCGTGCAGGCGGGCCACGAAATCGATGGCTGTTCGATCCTCGACCGTGTCGGCCTCGATCGCGGCGACGATCCGCAGCACGCGGCGAATGTGCTTGTCGGCCTGCACATCCTTGTTCGAACCGCGGGCGATCTTGGCCTGCAATTCGGCATCCGACCGGGTGTAATAGTGGTTCAGCTGCAACCGCGCACGGCTGGCGAAGGCGGGGTTGCTACGGTCCTTGTGGGGGGCCGGGCGGCCCGCGTCATTGATGCCTTGTGCGGTGCCGTCGATGCCGAATTCGTGCACGCCCACCTCGGTCACCCGGGCGGGATCGACCAGACATTTGAAATTCAGCCCGTGTTTCAGCGCAAAGCTGTCGCGCGCGCGGGCGGTGTAATTGGCCACGACGCCGCCTTCGGGCGGGGTTGCGTGGCCGCCGCGACCGAACATCTGCCAGGGCAGCGAGATATGGGCGGCATCTTCCAGCCCTTCCAACGCCCGGGGGATCGAAGGGGCGCTGACCGGCACCAGAAATTCATCGACGTCGATGAAGGCCATCCAGCGGAAGGCGGGGCCGAAGTTCATCAGCGCATGGGCATAGGCCAGGACCTGGTTGTGGATTTCACGATTGCGGGTGGTGCGGAACCGGCTTTGGGCCCAGGGGATCACCGTCAGGGCCTCGGCGGGCAGGGCGGCGCGGATCGCCTCGATGGTGCCGTCGCCCGGACCATTTTCGTAAACGAAAAACCGAGATACCCCCGCCGCATGATGAAACCGCGCCCATTCCGCAATGTGGCGGGCCTCATTGCGCACGATCAGCACGATGGCAATGCCCGCGCGGGTCGGCGCGCCCGGCGGGGCCGTGATGGCAAGGCGGGTGATCGGCGGATAAAGCAGGCGAGAGAGCAGCGACACGGATCGAACGGCTTTCGTGCGAGGGGCAACGGGGATAGGAAGGGGCAACCCCACCGGATGCGCAGCATGATCGTTTATCCAGAAGAGTTCAACGCCCGGAAGGCGGCCGTGTTTCGGGCGCTGGCCAAGGTCGAGGGCGGCGCGCACCGGCTGTGGGTTGTGCCGCTGTCGCCCTTTGGCTGGCCCGAAACCCGCGCCCGGGTGGATGCGGCACTTGCGCGGGCCAAGAAGCCGGGGCGGGGATGGCTGTCGCGGTGGCTGAAGCGGCTTTTGCTGACAGGGCAATACAACTGGGCGCGGCGCTATTTCAGCCGCCATCCTGACCGGCTGGCCGTGGCTTGGAACGGTCTGACCGGCGGGCGGAAGGTGTTTCTGGATGCTGCCCGCGATGCCGGGGCGGCCGTTCTGCACGCCGAGCTGGCCCCGCTGCCGGGCCGTATCACGCTGGACCCGATTGGCGTGAACGCCGAAGGCAGCGTGCCGCAGGACCCCGGGTTTTTCCGCAACCAACCCCTGACCGACTGGCGGGCCATGGGGGCGGGCCTGACTGCGCGGCCCTCGCGCCGGGCTGATGTCGGGCAAGGCGCGGGCGATCTGCCCGACACGCCTTTTCTTTTCTGCCCCTTGCAGGTGCCCGATGACAGCCAGGTGCGGCTTTTCGCGGGTTGGTGTCGAGATTATCCGGGGTTCATCGCGGCCCTGACCGAGGCCGTCGCCCATATGCCCCCCGGCTGGCACCTGCGCCTGAAAGAGCATCCCAGCGCGAAACAAAGCCTTGCCCCATTGCTCGCCCCCCTTCTGGCCACGGGCCGCGCGGTTCTGGACAATGCGACCGACAGCTTTGCCCAGCTTACGGCCTCAAAGGGCGTGGTGACGCTGAATTCCTCGATGGGGTTGCAGGCGTTTTTTCACGACCGGCCGGTCATCACCCTTGGCCGGGCGTTCTTTGCCCTGCCGGGGCTGGTCACCCCTTGCAACGGGCAGGCCGACGTCAACGCGGCCTTTGCCGCGCCGCAGGGCTTTGATGCCGCCATGCGCGATGGCTTCATGTCCTGGCTGGACGCCGAATATTACCCGCGCTTTTCCGAAACCGGATTTGACCCGGCCGCTTTTGCGGCCCGCTGCGATCAATCCCGCCGGTCGCGCGACAACAGATAAAGGGCAAGCCCGGCGAGGGTCAGCGCGGCATAAAAGGCGAAAAGCGCGGCATAGGGGGCCGAGCTGGGCAGAGTGCCCGCAATGCCGTCTGCGGGCGACAGCGCGGTGTGGATGCGGCCGGTGACGATCTGCATCAACCCCGCCCCGCCGATACCGAAGAGGTTGATGAGGCTCACGCCGCGCCCGGTCAGATGCGGCGGCAGGAAGGCCCGGCCATGGGCCATGACCATGGGGAAAGAGGCTCCGAAAAAGCCAACCCCCGCCAGAAGGGCGATGGTGGTCCAGCGGTCAACCTCGACCTGCAGGTATAGTCCGACAAGGCAGAAAAGCATCAGCGCATTGCCGCCAAAGACCAGCCATTTTCGCGTGCCCAAAAGGCGCTCCAACGGGCCATAGGCAAAGTTTCCCGCCACCATGGCCAGCCCCATGACAAGGGTCACAACGCCGATGCGCGCGGCGTCGGCGCCAAAGACATCGGCATACCACGGGCCGGCCCAAAGCCCGCGAATACCGGCAGACGGGGCATAGCAGGCGGCAATCATGAGAAGCACCGGCCAAAGCGCGGGCATCTTCAGCAGATCCAGAAGCGAGCCCTTGGCCCCGCCTTCGACCCGGGCTGGATCGCGCACCAAGGCCAGAATGACCAAGGCCACCGCCAGCGTCACGGACGCCAGCCCCCAGACCGTGCTGCGCCAGCCCCAGGCGTCAACCGCCCAGCTGAGGGGAAGCGACGCGCCGATGTTGCCAAGGCTGCCGATGCCCACCACCATCCCGGCCAGGGTGCCAAAGACCGCGGGCGAATAGGTGCGGGCAAAGATGTAATAGCTGGCCATCAGCACCGAGGAACAGCCGATGCCGATCAGCACCATGGCAAGGGTGATGTGCAAGGGCGTGGTCGCGCTGGCAAAGACAGCGGCCCCTGCCGCCCCGATCGTCAGCAGCACCGCCGTCGTGCGGCGCGGGCCGATCCGGTCCAGCGCCCAGCCGACGGGGATCTGCATCAGGGCAAAGGTCAGGAACCACCAGCCCGAGGCCTGCGCCAGAGCCTCGGCGCTGGCATGCAGGTCCACCGCCAGAATCGGGGCCAGAACCGCCAGGAAGGCGCGGTAGAACTGGCTGAGAACATAGGCAAGGATGAGGGCGGCAATACCGATACGCATCTGGGCTCCGTCTGGCAGGTCGGGCAAGCTTGGCAGCCGGGCACGGCAGGGTCAATGCCGCTTGCCCATGGGGCCGGGTTGTGCCCAGATGCCCGCGATTTCCCCGGAGACCCCTTCCCATGCGCCTAGTTCTTGTCCCGGCCCTTTGCCTGTTCCTGACCCCTGCCCATGCCAATGACGGTTTTGGCGGCATCGCCGCCACCGGCCTGACCTTTGGCCAGACCGAAGCTGTGACCATGGCCGAGGAAGAGCTGTTCATCAGCCCCGACACGATCCGCGTCGATTACGTGTTTCGTAACGACAGCACTCAGGACGTGACCGGCGAGGTGATCTTTCCCATGCCGCCGATCCCGGTCGAGGCCACTGCCTATTCCGACTGGAACCTGCCGGAGGATCGTGACGCCGCCGATCTGGTCGATTTCCGTGCCACGGTCGATGGCCGTGACCAGCCCGTCACGCTGGACCGGATCGCAGTGATCGAGCCGTCGTGGGACGAAAATGCCCCGCTCTCGCGCCAGTATGACACGCCGGGCACCGATGTGACTGCCGAACTGGCGGCGCTGGGCCTGCCCCTGACGGTTGACCATGACAAGGCCGCCGCCGCGCTTCTGGCGCTGTCGCCCGAGCGCCGGGGGCAGGCCGTGGCCGCCGGTCTGGCTGAATTCTACCCCGCCGCCGACGGGATGCCGGAACAGGCTGTCGTCCTGTGGTCGGTCCTTGCACGCTATCACTGGACGCAGACCTTCCCGGCCGGGCAAGAGCTGCGCATCTCTCACAGCTATCGCAACCGCCCGCCGGGGGGCATCTTCGTCTGGTCCCACCCCGCGCCGGACTACATGCAGGATGTGACCGCCCGCTATTGCATCGATGAGGGCACGTCCAAGGCCATCGCCAAACGGTTGGCCAATCCTCAGGCGGGCGAAGAGGATGCGGTCGGCATGGCCTATTACATCAGCTATGTGCTGCGCACGGCCAACAGCTGGGCCGGGCCGATCGGCCGGTTCCGCCTGACGCTGGACAAGGGTGCGGCGGAAAACGTCATCTCGCTTTGCGCCGAGGGGGTGGAAAAGACCGGCCCCACCACCTTTGTCGTCGAAAAGACCGACTACAGCCCCGAGCGTGATCTGGAAATTCTGATCGTCGCGCCGATGGCCACCGAATAGCGCCGATCAGGCCGCTGCCACCTGCAGCGGCCGCTCGCGCACAGGCAGGTGGACGATGGCGGAAAACGCGCCGACGCCCACGCCGATCCACCAGACCAGCGTATAGTCGCCGGTGATGTCGAACATCTTGCCGCCCAGCCAGACCCCAAGGAAACCGCCGATCTGGTGGGAAAGGAAGATGAAGCCGTAAAGCGTGCCCATATAGCGGATGCCATAGATATGGGCCACAAGGCCCGAGGTCAGCGGCACCGTGGCCAGCCACAAGGCCCCCATCACCGCCGAAAAGATCAGGACCGAGGCCGGCGTGATCGGCAGCAGGATGAACACCGCTGCCGCGATGGTCCGGCCGGTGTAGACGCCCGCCAGCAGGTATTTCTTGGTATAGCGCTTGCCCAGCCAGCCCGCCGTCAGCGTGCCCATGATGTTGAACAGCCCGATGACCGAGATCGACACAGCCCCCAGGGCCGAGGTGGTCTTGATCCCCAGCCCCGCCAGCATGCTGTTGCCGTCAATCGCGCCGCAGAAATCGGTGATGAAGGCCGGGAAATGCGCGGTGATGAAGGCCAGCTGATAGCCGCACGAGAAAAAGCCCAGGAAGATCAGCGTATAGGACGGGTCCTTGAAGGCGCGCACCAGAACGGTGCCCAGGCTGTCCTCCAGCTCGGTCCTGCTGGCCACCTTGCCGGTGGACAGGAAGGGCAGGGCGGCCAGGGTGGCCAGGATGATGACGGCAAAGATCATGAAGACGGTTTGCCAGGGGTGGCTTTGCAGCAGGATTTCCGCCAGCGGTGCGCCAAAGACCTGCCCCGCCGACCCGGCCGCCGTGGCGATGCCCAAGGCCATCGACCGGTTCTCGGCGCTCGTGGCGCGGCCCACCACGGCCAGCACCACGCCAAATCCGGTGCCGGCAATGCCAAAGCCGATCATGATGTTCAAAAGCTGATGCTGCCCCGGCCCGGTGGCGTAGGACGACAGCACCAGCCCCGCCGCATAAAGGACTGCCCCCGAAATGATCGCCTTGCGGTCGCCAAAGCGTTCGGCAATCGCGCCGAACATCGGCTGACCGATGCCCCAGGCCAGGTTCTGGATGGCGATGGCCAGCGAGAACTCGGCCCGCGGCCAGCCGAATTCTGTGGCAATCGGGATCTGGAACACGCCAAAGCTGGCGCGGACGGCAAAAGACAGCATCAGGATGACGCAGCCGGCCATCAGCACGGGTGTGATAAGCGTGGATTTCGCAGGGGTGCTGGGGGTCATGGTCGGGCCTTCTGTTTCGCCGCGAAACTGCCCCTGACCCCGGTCAGCGTCAAACGGAATATTGTGCGGGCTACAACGCTGCCACCGGGGCCTGTCAGGCCCCGCCACGCCCCAAGCCCGCCGATAGCCCTAGCCCTGCGCCGACAGCACCGCGATGCCCCCGAACACCGTGGCAATCCCGGCCCATTGCAGCGGGGCGACCGACTCTTTCAGGATCTTCCAGGCCAGAAGGATGGTCAGCACCCCGAAAAGCGATGAGCTGATGGCCGCATATTCCGGGTTTGGCAGGCTGGCCGAGGCGGTGACCAAGCCGATCGCGCCGGCGTCCAGAACGCCCATCATCACCAGCGTCGGCCCCGCGCCCCCAAGGGCGCGCACCGGCGCGCGGAAGATCAGGGCGAGGGCGGCCACCAGCGCCAGCGCGACGATCCGCGGCACCAGCGTTGCCGGCAATTCGCCGCCGAGGCGCGCGGCCTCCTGTGCCAGCCAGAAGGTCGTGGCAAAGCCGACCGTTCCGGCCAGAGACCACAGGATGGCCTCGCCCGGGCGGCTGGCGCCGGACGCCCCCTCGCGGCTGGTCAGCGCGACAAGGGCAATGCCGCCGACGATGGCCAGCACCGCCAGCACCTCGGCCAGCGTCACCGCCTTGCCCCCCATGGCGGCAAAGCCCAGCGAGATCATCGGGAACGCCCCGAGAATCGGGGCTACCAGCCGTACCGGGGCTAGGCTGAAGGCGCGGTAAAGCCCGCCCATGCCCAGCACATAGGCAAATCCCGCCCCAATCGCCGCCCAAAGGGCCGGGCCGGTCATCTGCCCGAAATCTCCCAGAATCAGCGCGGGCGCCAGCAAGGCCGCCGTGCCCGAGGCCAGCACCACCAGCATCATCGGCAAAATGGCCGTTTCCTGCCCGATCTTGCGCACCAGAAGGTCATGCACCGCCCATGCGCAGGCCGCCGTCAGTCCGCAGATCAGCGCCAGCATTTTGCATCCTTTCCGCAATGTCGTGCTTGTGCCATGCTTTTCTCGTTGTTATTCTTCTGGATGAACAAGTTTTATCCCCATTAAAACTGACTGCAAGGGAAGCCGATGCTCGATACCCTCTATCCCAGCGTCATTCCGGGGCCGCCGCGCCCCAGTCGCATCCTGACACCGCGCGATCTGGAACGCCACCACGGACGTGAGCGGCATGTCGTGCCGGGGGGCGGTGCCCTGATGCTGCGGCTTGGCGCGGGCGACCGGCTGACCGTGGTGAACGACGAAGGCGGCCAGATTGCTGAACTCGTGGCTGCCACGGCCGAGGGCCGGATCGATGCCGCCATTCTGGGGCAGGCGTCGAATTCCGGGGCCGAGGGGCTGAAGGCCATGCTCGCCTTGGGCGATGCGGCGGGTGAGGGGCTGGCGCGGTTGCGGCTTGGGATCGCGGGCAAGGGCATTGATCTGGCCCGCGCCGGTGGGGTCCGGATCTTTGCGCCCGACACGGCGCCCGGTGCCCGGGCCGAGTTCACCGCGTTGGATGACGGCTGGCTGATCCTTGCCGCGCCCGGCCTGCCGATGGCGCCGGATGCCCATGACACCGCAACACCGATCACGCTGCACCTGCAGCGGGCGCGTCCGCGAGAGGTGGGCAAGTTCGACCTGCCCGATCCCTTGGCCGACCCGGTTTTGGACCTTCGGGTGAAATCGGCGACGGCGGAAAGCTATTTCGTCAAGGCGGGCGATTACATCCAGATCATCGACGTCGAAGGCCGCCAATGCACCGACTTCCAGTGCTTTGATGCCCGCAAGCTGGACAAGGGCATCCAGCACGCGCTGGACGTTACCACCAGCCGGACGCTGATGGGGCATGCCTATTCGATGCCCGGCCTGCATTCGAAATACTATGACCAAGATTGGGTGCCGCTGGTTGAAGTGGTGCAAGACACCGTCGGCCGCCACGACGCCTTTGCCATGGCCTGTGCGTCGAAATACTACGACGAGATCGGCTATCCGGGCCATGTGAATTGCTCGGACAATTTCAACGGCGCGCTGGCTAGGCATGGCGTTGATGCGCGGCCCGGCTGGATGGCGGTCAACCTGTTCTTCAACACCAACATCGACGCCCATGGCGTGCTGATCTCGGACGAACCCTGGAGCCGCCCGGGCGACTATGTCCTGTTCCGGGCGCTCACCGATATTGTCTGCGTCAACTCGGCCTGCCCCGACGATACCTCGCCCGCCAATGGCTGGTATCTGTCGGATATCCACGTCCGCACCTATTCGGGTGCCGAGAAATTCAGCCGTTCCATCGCCTATCGCCCCACGCCGGAGTCAGAGCCGAAGATGACCAAGGAAACCGCCTTCCACGCACCCATCACGGCCAAGACCCGCAACATGGTGGAATACAAGGGCTATTGGCTGCCGCAGGTCTATTCGCAGAACGGCGCGATCGAGGAATACTGGGCCTGCCGTCAGGCCGCCGTGGTGCTGGATCTGTCGCCGCTGCGCAAGTTCGAGGTGACTGGCCCCGACGCCGAGGCGTTGATGCAGTGGTGCCTGACGCGCGACATGAAGAAACTGTCGGTCGGCCAGATCGTTTACTCCGCGATGTGCTACGAACATGGCGGGATGATCGACGACGGCACGGCCTTCCGTCTGGGCAAGGACAACTTCCGCTGGATCGGCGGGGATGATTATTCGGGCGTCTGGCTGCGTGAACAGGCGGAAAAACTGGGGCTGAAGGTGATGGTGCGGTCGTCAACCGACCAGATGCATAACCTTGCCGTGCAGGGACCGAACTCGCGCGAGATCCTGCGCCGCATGATCTGGACCGCGCCGCATCAGCCGACGATTGACGAACTGGGCTGGTTCCGCCTGACCGTGGGCCGCATCGGCGGGCCGTCGGGTGCCCCGGTGGTGGTGTCGCGCACTGGCTATACCGGCGAACTTGGCTTCGAGATCTTCTGCCACCCCAAGGATGGCAACGCGGTTTACGATGCGGTCTGGGCAAATGGCGGCGATCTGGGGCTGCGGCCGATGGGCCTTGCCGCGCTGGACATGGTGCGGATCGAGGCCGGGCTGATCTTTGCCGGCTATGATTTCAGCGATCAGACCGATCCGTTCGAGGCGGGCATCGGCTTTACCGTGCCGCTGAAATCCAAGACCGACGACTTCATCGGGCGCGAGGCGCTGATCCGTCGCAAGGAACACCCGTCGCGCAAGTTCGTGGGGCTGGAGATCGACG
>JALQYS010000193.1 GCA_023254015.1 Paracoccaceae bacterium | reverse complement strand
GCGTGACGCGGGTCGACGCCCAGGTTCATCGCGATGTCCAGCGTCTCATCGAACTTGGCCGAGGCCGCGCCCTTGATGAGCTTGACGGCATCTTCCACCGACAGGTTGACCTTGCCAGCGAAGGTTTCGTTGGCCTTGGCGATACGTTTACCCAGTTTTGCCATGGTCTCAGCCCTTCACTTCGATGCCGCAGGATTTGGCCGAGCCAAGGATGATGTTCATCGCCGCTTCGATCGAATTGGCGTTGAGGTCTTTCATCTTGGTTTCCGCGATCTTGCGCAGCGCGGCGGTGGTGATGGTGCCAGCAACTTCGCGGCCCGGCTTCATCGAGCCCTTGGCGCGCGAGCGCTTGCCCACCGGCGGCAGGCCGGCAGCCTGCTTGATGAGGAACGAGGCCGGAGCCGTTTTCAGCTCAAGGCTGAACGACTTGTCGGCATAGTAGGTGATGATGACCGGCGTCGGGGTGCCCGGCGGAATTTCGGCGGTCTTGGCGTTGAATTCCTTCACGAAGGCCATGATGTTCAGACCGCGCTGACCCAGAGCCGGACCGACCGGGGGCGACGGGTTGGCCTGCTGGGCCTTCACTTGCAGCTTGAGGCTGCCGATAATCTTCTTGGCCATGGGGCCATCTCCTTGTCACTCGGCACCGCCCGGAATTGGGGGTGCGGCTTAGTGGTCCGGCGGCCCGCAAGGACCACCTTCCACGCGATGCACTCAGATGTTCTTGGACACCTGAGTGAATTCCAACTCGACGGGCGTTGCACGCCCAAAGATCGAGACCGACACCTTCAGGCGGCTGTGCGCCTCGTCCACATCCTCGACCATGCCATCAAAGCCCTCGAACGGGCCGTCGGTGACCTTGACCTTCTCGCCCACATCAAAGCGGATCAGGCTGCGCGGAGCCTCCTGCCCTTCCTCGACGCGGTTGAGGATCTGATTCACCTCGGCGTCGCGCATCGGCATCGGCCGACCCTGCGGGCCAAGGAAACCGGTCACGCGGTTGATCGACGAAATCAGGTGATAGCCACGGTTCGACATTTCCATGCGCACCAGCACATAGCCGGGCATGAAGCGGCGTTCCGACGTCACCTTCTTGCCGCGGCGCACCTCGACCACTTCTTCGGTCGGGACAAGAACCTCGTCGATCTCATCCTGCAGACCGGCATCGGCGACGGCCGTGCGGATCTGCTCCGCGACCTTCTTTTCGAAGTTCGACAGCACGCTCACCGAATACCAACGCTTGGCCATGGCCGCTCCACCTTGTCTGTTCAGACCCGCAAAGGCCTGAATTTCCTGCATTTTCCGGGCTATCGCCCCACCCTTCCGGGAACAAAAAACAGCGCGCAACACGAATCGCTGCGCGCCGGGGCCCCTTTGGTTCAGCGCGGGATACCCGCCATGCGCCCGGAATTCAAGGGAATTCCGCGAAACCCCTGCGCCGTCAGATGCCGCCGACCACCAGTTTCAGGCCAAAGCGTATCGCCATGTCGACAAGACTGAAGAAAGTCGCCGTCAGCGCCGCCATGATAAAGACCATGATCGTCGTCAGCATCACTTCGCGACGCGAAGGCCAGACGACCTTAGCGATCTCGGCACGGGTCTGCGCGATGAACTGGGTGGGCGTGGTCTTCGTGGCCATGGTCGGTTCCGATGCTTGAGTCATTGGCGAAATACGCGGGCCCGGCCCCAAATTCAAGGCCGCAAATGCCGACCCTGCGGCGGGCGGCACAGCTTTGCCCTTCGCTTGCCACTTTTACAGTCCATCACGACCGGACCCCGACACCTGTTCCGCGGAGCCCGCCAATGACCAATGAAGAGATTTTCGCCGCAAGGATCGCCCGGATCAACGCGGGCGCGGCGAACACAAAGGGCACGGTCTTTATCGGTCAGGACGAACAATTGCATCCAGACCGCCTCGGGGCAGTCAAACGGCAGACGTCGCGCGAGATCGCCGGCAACGCCGCCCATCCTCTGTCCTTGATCGGGGCCTTTGGTCTGGGGCTCTGCGCCGTTGCCCTGGGGACTTACGCGCGCTTTCAACTGATGGCTGGTCAGGCGGAACTTGAGAACGCCGATCTGGAAATGGCCCTGTCGGGCATGATCGGCCTTGCGCTGTCGTTCGTGCTGGCCCAGATGTTCCGGCTGACCTCGAAAACGCACAAGATCGTGCAGGCGGCCGGGGTTTTCGTTATGGTCTGCGGCTTTCACAACTTTGCCCATTGGGCGCCAGAGCCGATGGCGCTGGCCTTTTCACCCGCCTATGTGGCGCAGATCCAGACCGCCGCACCCCCCAATTCCGCGCGCTTTCGGGGGGTCTACTTCCCGCTTTTCGATAGCCACAGCGCCCTGGCCGAAGAGGTTGGCAGCCCGACGGCCGAGGCCTTTTCGGCGGACGCCGATCCTGCCCTCGGCACGCCCTCAAAGATCGCCTGCAAGGAGACACAGCAGAAGGTGAAGATCATCGAGATGGACAATGCCACCAAGACACCCTCGCGCGAGGCGAAGGCCGGTTGCGCGGGCGGCTGATACGACATGTAAGAGAATGGCAGGGGCAGCAGGGTTCGAACCCGCGACCTACGGTTTTGGAGACCGTCGCTCTACCAGCTGAGCTATACCCCTAGGCCTGGACGCGAATTACGGCACCGTGGCTGGGCCGTCAAGGGGCCATTCGTGATTTCCTCCCGGATCCGGCCGGATCGAAGGATCAGGAAAGAACCAGCGTCGCCGCGATGGCGGCAAGATCATCGACACCTTCGACCAGAAAGCTGATCTTGTCGGAAACGACGAAAAGAGCGCCCTCGTCCGTCACCTGCCCCCGCGCCAGAAGCCATGCGCTCGGGTCGGCACGGTGCTTCAATGGCACCAACTGGTCTGACAGCCATATCTGATCGGCAGATATCGAAAAATCCGTGATCCGGTCATGGCCGGGGCTACTGAAATGGAATTGATCCGCCCCTGCCCCGCCGGTCATCAGGTCATCCCCCCAGGATCCATACAGAAAATCTCGCCCATCACCGCCCGAAAGGGTGTCATGGCCAAGCCCGCCGTCCAGCCTGTCGCGCCCTTCGCAACCTTCAAGGCTGTCATGGCCCCCAGCGCCCGAAAGCCAGTCTTCACCTGTCCCGCCATCCAGCCGGTCCTGCCCGGCACCGCCGTTCAGATGGTCCGCACCGCCGCCGCCCAGCAACAGATCGCCCCCAAGGCCGCCATTCAGCGTATCATTGCCCGCCCATCCACGGACTGTGTCGGCGCCGCGCATTTCGAAAATGCCAGGAAATCTGTCGTTAACCGGGCCGATGTTTTCGGCCAGGTTTCCTCCGTCAAAAAGACCCTGCCTCGGGTTCAGCGCCGCGCGCAAGGGGGCGTCGTCAAAGTTCCAGGCGACTGCTCCACCCAACATGTTGCCACGAAAGGACATCATCGGCCCGGGATCGACAGAGAAGCCGGTCACGCGCAGATACTCCACCCGGTCGACCCCACCACCGCTTGCCGGGCGCACCGATTCGATCCGCAAC
The DNA here is from genome assembly GCA_023254015.1 of Paracoccaceae bacterium. Taxonomy (GTDB): domain Bacteria; phylum Pseudomonadota; class Alphaproteobacteria; order Rhodobacterales; family Rhodobacteraceae; genus Tabrizicola_A. The sequence continues at coordinate 516 of JALQYS010000193.1, read as the reverse complement.
TCGGTCCATGTGCCCAGGATCATCTCTGCACCGCGCCAGTCCAGGTCGAGGTCAGGCCCGCGCAGCCCGACGCCGACATAGTCATAAGGCGGCACTTGCAGGCGCACTTCATTGGCGTCGGGCCCGCTGCGCAGGATGCTGCCGTGACTGCCAGCCTGAAAGGCGCTGTAGACCGAGACCACCAAGGACGAAAGGCTGTTGCCAACCAACTTTACCTTAAACACCGAAAACAATCCTCCAAAACCAATACAACGCTGACGCTATGCTGTTTGCCCAACGCAATCAATAATGGCACATGAAAAAGGCCGCCCTTTGGGCGGCCTTTGTTGCTGTATATGGTGGGGTCGAACCCCACCCTACATCACTTGATGATCTTCGACACGACGCCGGCTATCGCCAGCGCAGCGAGGACTGCCCAGACCTTCCAGTTTGTCATGCGGTTGCTCCCGGCTGCGTATTGGATTTCACCGCAATGTGCGCCAGACCGACACCGGTGAAGATGCCGCCGATGGAGAT
>JALQYS010000132.1 GCA_023254015.1 Paracoccaceae bacterium | reverse complement strand
CAGACGTGCGGCGAGCCGTCAGGATTGAGCGGCTGCGGCGGATCGACCTCGGGGCCGGTGAGGTGCAGGTCGGCGCGTTTACAGATACAGCAGACGATGTCGTAGGTCTTGGGCTGTGCGGGAGCAGCTGCGGGCATCGGTCGTCTCCAGGCGATCACCGAAGGGCAGCGGTGCGTGGCAGCGCGAAGGATCGTCCGTCAACACGGGGGTAAAACGAATCGGGTGGTGGGTTCGAATCCCACCCTCTCCGCCAATTATCCTTGATTTTGTTGAGTTTTTTTCGAGAAATTTTTCTTGTACCCAAAAAAGAACCCCACATTGCAAAAACGCTTGTGAGTTTGACTGGAGGGTGTGTCTTTTCAGTGATTGAAGCAGGCCATGTATCTGGCCCGGTCAATTCCGGTACAACTCACGTTGCACGTTCACGAAAGCTTGCCGTATCGCGGAAACTTCGCCTGGCGCAGCTTTGGCATCAGCCAGCGAACCATATCGGGCCGTCAAGAAATCGCCCAGCTTGCACGTCGCCAGTTCCGTCTCACCCAGCGCCTCATAGGCTTGCCCCCGCATCTGCGCGAGGTCGTCGAACAGGCCCATCTCGCCCTCGAGGCCCTCGAGACCGGGCCGGATGCCGCCACACTGGCCAGCGCACCGGTCCTTGATCTTTGGCAGCCCGTCTTCACAGGCCCGAAGCTTTGCCTTGATGGCCTAGTAGACGGCCATTCCCTCTTGCCGGCAGGCCGGATCACAACCTCCCCCCTGATCGTGCTCGCCCCCGACCTGACCTGGGCCCGCACCTACAAGCGTTACTACCGTCTCGGGACGTCGCTTGCGGACAGCCTCGGCGCGGCCTTTGGGCAGCGTCTGGCCGTTATCCCTGACGCCTCTGGTGGCCTTGCCGTCACCCTCGATGCCGTTAGGGAGCACTTGGCCATGTTGCACGACATGATCAGAACGATCGCGAGGCACGGATGACGTCGACCTTTTTGCAGCCCAGCAAGACCCTTGGCCATTTTCTGACGCCGCAGCTTTGCGTCGATCGCGGGCCGTCGATCAAAAGTCGCAGCATACACAGCCGCCTCCCGCGGTCGGCCCGGCATCTGCCCTTCGACGTCGATGCGCGGATTCAACACGCGTGGGGGCAGACAGGATCACAGGAAAGTTTCTCAATGCATTGGTATGCGGCCGACCTCCATCTGAACCACGAGGCGATCTTCGGTTTCTGCAAACGGCCATTCGGGGGGTGTCCGAGATGGACACCCGCATCTGCGACGCGATCTGCAGCACTGTCGGGCAGGATGATGACCTCTGGATCATCGGGGACTTCGCTTTTACCGGAGAAATGGCCCGCCCCGGGATCGAGGCCCGCTTTGCCTCATTGCCAGGCCGCAAACATCTGGTTGTCGGCAATCATGACCTGAAATGGATACTCGATCTGCCATGGGACGGTGTGCATGACATTGTCACGGTGAAGGATGACGACAGCACCTTTGTGCTGTGCCACTATCCCATGATCACTTGGAACGGCGCCCGTAGAGGAGCGATTCAGCTCTTTGACCATGTCCATCACAACTGGAAGGGCAGCGCGAATGCCGTCAATGTCGGGGTTGATGTCTGGGGTTTCACCCCGGTTTCCCGGCGCAAGATTCTGGAACGCGCGCGCCACCTGCCGGTCAACAAGCACTGGCACGAGGTTGAGCCGAGGACTTCCCGCCAATGACCCCCGTCAACCCGCAGATCAAAGCTGTGTTGAACCGCCAGCGTGTTCAGCAAAAGTTGCTCGCCAACGTTGCGATGGTCGATGAGGCCGAGGCCTGCAGGCTTTTGGGCAAGTCGACCTGCAACCCGTCCGCGAAGATGAAAGGCAAGGAAGACGAGGGAGAGGTTCTCCGGTTCACGGTCGACGGCCGTGCTGTCTATCCGGTGTTCCAGTTTGATCTGGAGGGTCAACGGGTCTTTCCCGTGATGAAGGCTCTTATTGCGACGGCCCCGCCGACTTGGAGCAGTTTCAAGATCTTGCACTGGCTCACACGCCCTCACCTTGAGTTCGCGGCCCCGCCTGCCACGGCTCTTGGCGTAGATCCAGACAAGGTTTTGCAGGCCTTCCAGCGTGTAATCGAGCCTGATGTTCACGGTTGATGCGTTTTGAACAGGCCATACCTGACCTGACCGAACGTGCCGAGGAGAGATGGCCAACCGCACTGCGCTGGTCGGGCACGCGCTATCCGGTGGCGCAAACTGTCGTTCTGACCGGAAATCATGATTGTTACGGCCGCAACCCGGAGCTCGAACTACCTATCCGTGCAGGCCACATGAAAAAGAGGGGGTGATTAGACTACTGCTCGGCCCAGCATGGCCCAGCTATATTCGATCCAGCCCCCGCCGCTGCCCGGCATAAATGCCGTGTCGGGCAGCAGCTCTCGTATCCCACGAAAGCCGAGGTTTCTTCGAAGAGAAGCTTATCTCAGCCTACGCCAGTTCATAAGCCGCAGCTCTGCGTGCATTTCTCCGAGGCGCCCTTCGACATATTTTTTGACCATATCGAAGATGTTGACCATAAATGGACATAACCCATGTTCCATATACTGCGAAAAAGGCTTTAGGCTGAATGGTCACACAGACCGAACAGCCTCGCGGAGGCGATAGTGATGGGATGGCAAAGGATATTCCTGGCGCGCACGCCACATGCAACGGATTGCCTCACATGGTGCATTCAGCTGAAATCAAGTGGTTGGTGACCCATTCTGGTGGCTTTCATGCTGACGAGGTGATGGCCTCTGTCATTCTGACCAAGGTTTTCCCGGAAGCGGAGATCCGTCGCACCCGAGAAGTGGATTGGATCACCCCGGGGCCCGATCGGCTGATCTATGATGTCGGTGGTGCCTATGATGCCGCAGCAGGTATCTTCGACCACCACCAGCGGGGCGCGCCGTTGCGCGAGGATCACCATCCGTTCAGCTCGTTCGGGCTGATCTGGCGGCATTTCGGGCGGGAGTATCTGACGTTGTCAGGCATTCCGGCACTACATATCGACCATGTCCATTCAGCTTTTGACCAGTCTTTCGTGCTGCCGGTCGATATGCTCGACAATGGCGCGGTCAACCCCTCTAGCGCGGGCATGTTGGCGAACCTGACCCTGCCAACTCTGCTGGAGACCCTGAAGCCGGTCTTTGACGATCTGGATCCCGAGGCGGAAGCCCTCGCATTTGCGTCAGCACTGGAGATCGCGCGAAGCTTTGTCGAAGCCGCAATTGCCAACTATGCGGCCAAGAGCCGCGCGGATCTGATGGTGCGCGAAGCGATCACCCGCGCAGGACAGGGCAGAGTTCTGGAGCTGCCCTTTGGCATGCCGTTCCGCAATACCATCGAGAAGATGGGAGCCGACCATCTGCTGTTTGTCGTCCATCCCCGTAAGGCCGATTGGTGCGTGTCCGGCATCCGTGTGCATCAGGACAATTTCGCGCTGCGGGCCGATCTGCCGGCTGTCTGGGCCGGCCTGACCGATGCCGCACTGGAGGCTGTGACCGGCGTAGCGGGCGCACTCTTCTGCCATAACGCTCTTTTCATCGCCACCGCTGCAACCCGGGAAGCCGCGCTGCGTCTTGCGGATTTGGCGGTGTCTGCAGCAGAACATCAGTTGTGTCCGGACGCAAAGTTCCAGAAGCCCCTTGGCAATAACGACGGCTAATCGTGATTTGTTCCGGTTTTTACACGCTGAACCGGAGAGATCAGGTTGCCGAAGCGAAGCCTTCAGAGCGGAACCGGACCATCGCCTCGGGGCCTCGCGGGTCTAGATCGAACAGGACGGGGCGCGCGGTCAGGTAGTTCCGCCACGTTTTTTGGGGCAGCGTGCTGATTCTGATACCATGCTCGACGTGCATCTTCGGCGCCAGGTCGGCGATGCGCATACCTGCACCTTCCTTGCTGTGCTGCGCGATCATGGTGCGGATCTTCTTGTCGAGGTCCGTCACGCCGGTGGCAGCATTAGGCGCTACTCCGCACACGGGAAAGACGGCTGGTTTTGCGGCAGGCAATTCGACAAAAGACGAACAGCTGGCCCGGAATGCCTGCGGGGTCTTCCCCTCACCAGCTCCGGTGACCTTCGCACCAAGTTCCCGCAGGCGGATAGCCAGATGTGTGAAGTCTCCGTCGGACGTGGCGATAATAAAGCAGCGGATACCTTGAAGATGCGCCAGATCCATCGCTTCGATGGCCAGAAGAATGTCGCTGGCGTTTTTTCCACAACCCGCATGGACAAGAGCGGCGTGCCATTCAGAGGTCTTCCGGGCATCGAGGTAAGCTCGGACGATGGTCGGATCGCCCTGCTTTCGGCCAATGGACAGAATAGTGGCGGCATGCCTTGCGCCAAGATTGTCGCCATCGACGAGGATCGCAGTGGCTTGGGGCATCTCGATTCCTATGGTCCGGTCAGCTCTTGTGAGGTTGTATTCAGCATAGATCGTGATTGCGCCCAAAGTTCGGCATCCGGCGCGCCGATGGAAATCCGTGCCATCACCGCAGTCAGCGACCGCCCTCCTCAGCGGGCTTGCGCCATCATCCGTTTTGGGGCGGAATGCGGGGATGGAACATAGACATCTCCTTTCCTGGGCCGATTGCGCCCCCCGTCTTGTCGCCGTGGCTGCGGGCCGTGCGGCGGCTGATCTGGTCATTCGTGGCGGCACGCTGGTGAACGTGCAAAGCCGCGAGCTGTTGCCCGGTTGGCAGGTGGCTGTGGCCGAAGGCAGGTTCGCCTATGTCGGCCCGGATGCCAGCCATTGCATCGGGCCAGGCACGCAGGTGGTTGAGGCCGAGGGGAAATTTCTGATCCCCGGTCTTTGTGACGGGCATATGCACATCGAATCCGGCATGCTGACGCCTGCCGAATTTGCCGCGGCCGTGATCCCGCATGGCACGACGACGATCTTTCACGACCCGCATGAGATCGCGAATGTCCTCGGTCTGAAGGGCGTGCGGATGATGCATGACGAGGCGTTGATGCAGCCCATCAACATCTTCACCCAGATGCCCAGCTGCGCACCCTCGGCCCCCGGGCTGGAGACGACGGGATACGAAATCGGTCCCGATGACGTGGCCGAGGCGATGCGCTGGCCCGGCATTATCGGCCTGGGCGAGATGATGAACTACCCCGGTGTCATCAACGGCAGCCAGCAGATGCTTGAGGAAATCGCCGCCACGATGCGGGCCGGGAAAACCGTGGGCGGGCATTACGCCAGCCCCGACCGTGGCATCCCGTTCCATGCCTATGTTGCAGGCGGGCCGTCAGATGACCACGAGGGCACGCGGGAATCCGACGCCATTGACCGGGTGCGGCAAGGGATGAGGTCGATGCTGCGGCTTGGGTCGGCTTGGTATGACGTCGAAAGCCAGATCACGGCGATCACCGAAAAGGGCCTTGATCCGCGCAACTTCGTCCTGTGCACAGATGATTGTCACTCTGGCACCTTGGTGCATGAGGGGCACATGAACCGCGTGGTGCGCCATGCCATCGCCTGCGGCTGTGACCCGCTCATCGCGATCCAGATGGCGACGATCAACACCGCCACGCATTTCGGGCTGGAACGGGAGTTGGGGTCGATAGCCCCGGGGCGGCGGGCAGATGTGATCCTGACCTCGGACCTGCGCACCCTGCCCATCGACGCGGTCTTTGCCCGTGGTGTGCAGGCGGCCGAAGGTGGTAGACTGACCGTGACCTGCCCACATTACCTCTGGCCCGAGGCGGCCCGCGCGACGGTCAACATGGGCGGGACGAAAACCGCCGCCGACTTCGCCATTCCCGCGCCCAAAGGGGCGGACCGGGTGACGGCGCGGGTGATCGGCGTGGTGGAAAATCAGGCCCCGACCAAGGCGCTGACCGCCGATCTGGCCGTGACGGATGGGCTGGTCGAAGCGCAAGGCGACGTGGCGCAGATCGCGCTGGTCGAACGTCATCAGGCGACCGGGAAGGTGGTCAACGCCTTCGTCTCGGGCTTCGGCTACAAGGGTCGTGTCGCCATGGCCTCAACCGTCGCGCATGACAGCCACCACATGATCGTGGTGGGCACCTGCCGCGAGCAGATGGCGCTGGCTGCCAACAGGCTGGCCGAGGTTGGCGGCGGCGTCACGCTCTGGCGCGACGGGCAGGAGTTGGCACTGGTCGAACTCCCCATCGCTGGCCTGATGTCCGACCGCCCGGCGCGCGAGGTGGCCGACAAGGCCCAAGCGCTGGTCGCCGCCATGACAGCCTGCGGCTGCACCCTGAACAACGCCTACATGCAGCACTCCCTGCTGGCCTTGGTCGTGATCCCCGAACTCAGGATATCGGACAAAGGATTGATCGACGTGACGCGCTTCGAGGTGACAGATGTGTTCGAGATGTAAGATGGCGGTTTGGGCGGAAAGCGGTCGTTCGCGCCATTCTCGATGAATTGTTGTTGCTGACAAATGCAGACGTCTATTGCTATAACGGCGAATGTCCGGTTGCAGGTGGGAGCATTGAGGCGTCGCTACCCACTGGAACAGGCAGTATGCAACTCAATTTGAGTATCGTATCCCTACGCAGCTGTTGGATACAAACTTGATGTCGGACAGAGCACATCACATCGCGAAACGTGACAGTTCGCCCTTTGGGACGGCAGGAGCGATCTCCTTGCCGGAAGAGATGGTGGGGTTCATCCAGAGCGGTGTAAGTGTGATCGTTGGGGTGGTCGGGTCAGATGGTCGTGCGCGGGCTGGGCGGGCCCTGGCGACACGGGTTCTTGGCTCTGGAGCCATTCGATTGATGTATCCGACCGAAGGGAATGCCGCGATCACGGCATCGGCGCTGGACGGTGGCCCAATCGCAGCCACGTTCAGCGCGCCGATATCTCATCGAACGATCCAATTGAAGGCCGGGTCAAGCTGGATCGAGCAACTGGAGCCCGAAGACAGGGTCTGCGTCGATCACCAGATGGATGCCTTTGCAGCCGAATTGGGCGTGCTGGGTTTCTCGCCGTATTTTCTGAAAGCGTTTTGTGACAACCGGTCCCAAAGCATCAGCGTGCTGGGTTTTGTGCCGCAGTTTGCCTTTGAACAGACGCCGGGACCGGGCGCGGGGTGTGCGCTGTGATCGAACACGGCTTGGGCTCAGGTCACGGCGACGGATGGGCCCCGACACTTGATGCATTGCGCGACTGCTTTGAAGGGACTGTTCCGGCCGTTCTGGCGACGGTCGATCCCAGCGGCATGCCGAATGTGTCGTATATCAGCCAGATCCATTACGTCGATCCCGACCGGGTCGCCCTGAGCTATCAATTCTTCAACAAGACGCGGCGCAACATCCTGTCCACACGCACCGCCGCGGTCGAAGTGGTCGATCCCCTGACCACCGCCTTCTATCAACTCGATCTGGATTTCGAGACGACACAGACCGAAGGCCCCTTGTTTGAGTCCATGAAGGCGCGGCTGGCGGGGATCGCCTCGCATGCGGGGATGGAGGGGGTCTTTCGTCTTATGGGGGCGGATATCTTTCGGGTCCGGGCGATCCGGCAGGTGGTGCCCCCCAAGGTCGCGCGGGAGGTCCCGCAAGTCGCCGCCCTTCCCGCATTGCGCCGGGTGCTTGCAGATATGGCGCGGGCGGGAACGCTGGGCGACCTTTACGACCGGACCCTGGACTCCATCGCCCGGCATCTGGGAATTACCAATCTGATGATCCTCGTTCCCGATAACACCCGTTCCGCGCTGGATGCTGTGGCGACTTGGGGCTATCCCGCATCCGGCATCGGCTCCGAGGTGCGCCTTGGCGATGGCGTGATCGGCGTTGCCGCCCGCGAAAAGGTGGCCATACGGATCGACCATATGTCGACCGAATACCTTTATGGCAGCGCCGTGCGCGACCGTCTGCTGGCCGATGCAGGGCCAGGTGCGCCCGACGTGCCGGGGATCGCCTTTCCCGGCCTGCCCCGGCCCGAAAGCCAGATTGCCTTGCCGATTACATGGCAGGGCCTGCTTGTCGGGGTCCTCTTTGCGGAAAGCCCGTTGCCCAAGAAATTTGCGCATGAAGAAGAAGACACGCTGGGCTGCATAGCGGCGGCGCTGGCGGCCCATGCGGCCGCCCTGAATGCGGAAGAGGATGCCGACGAACAACACGCGCCGACTCAGGCCGCCGCCTTCGACACAACCCTTGCAATCCGCCATTTCGCCGCCGATGACAGCATCTTTGCCGATGGCGACTATCTTATCAAAGGCGTTGCCGGCGCGATCCTGTGGAAACTCCTTCGCGCCCATGTGGCAACCGGTGTCAGCGATTTCAGCAATCGCGAACTGCGGCTATCGGCCGATCTGCGGCTCCCCTCGCATGCCGAAAACCTGGAGGCCCGGCTTGTCTTGCTGGAACGGCGTCTGCGGGAAAAAGCGTTGCCCATACAGATCGAAAAGACCGGGCGTGGCCGGTTCCGTCTGGTCGTCAAGGCGAAACTGGTGCTTCACGAGGCGTGATCCGGGGCAGTGCCCCAATCAAACTGCAGCTTAAGAAGATTTTAGCGTTTCGCGAGGAAACACTTAGCGAGCAGATCACATCAACGCGCAGTAGATGTGCGCTCGTTCACAAGAACAGCGCAATTCGGAAGGCACCCGTCCAGATGGGGAAACCCCCAAGGGGCGCCGCCTTCGTTTCCGACATCCAGTCCCCGCAAGGCGGACACGGGCAGTCATGATCTGACACCCCCAAAGGGGGGATTCAGGACATGACAGGTATTGTGCCGGGCTTTTGGGCCTGAGGCCGCCAAGCGGCGTCAGTTTGACAAGGCTGATCCCGGTCCATGCGGGCCGGCAGCAAATTTTGAAAAACAAGGGACAGAACCATGCATATCGAAGATCTTCGCATTCAGATCAGCGGCCAAGTCATCGCTGAGGGAGAGGCGGGTTTCACCGCCGCGCGCGAGGAGCTTGTCTGGAATGGGCGCAAGCCGCAGGCAACCCCTCGCGTGATCGTCAAGGCGGCGTCAACCGCCGATGTTCAGGCTGCCGTGCGCTATGCGGCCGCAAACGGCTATCGCGCATCGGCGCGGTCCAGCGGTCATAACTGGTCGGGCATCGCGTTGCAGGATGGGGTGGCCATCGACCTGGGCGCGCTGAACAGCATTGCCATCGACCGTTTGGCCCGCATCGCCGAAGTGGGGCCCGCCGCAAAGAACTTGACACTGGCTGTGGCGCTTGCGGCAAAGGGGCTGGCTTTTCCCGTGGGCCATTGTGGGAATGTGGCGATGGGCGGCTACCTGCTGAGCGGGGGCTTTGGCTGGAACGAGGGCACCTGGGGCCCGGCCTGCCACCTGATCGACCGGGCCGAGGTGGTGCTTGCCGACGGGCGCGTGGCCATGGTCAGCGAAACCGAGTTTCCCGATATCTACTGGGCGCTTCGCGGGGCTGGCCCTTTGTTCTTTGGCATCGTGACGCGCTACTGGCTTCGGCTCATGCCGCTACCTTCTGCAATGGCTGTCGCGACCTGGACCTATCCCCTGGAACAAGTGGCCGACGTGACCGCCGGAATGAAGCGTCTGGCCAACGTTCTGCCAAGCTTTGCCGAAGTGTCCCTGTCGCTTGCCGCCGCGCCGCCGGCCGCGGGAATGGGGGACGCCAAGTTCGCCACGGTAATCCTGACAGTCTATGGCGGGTCGATGATCGAAGTAACCGGTCTGGCCACGAATGTGGGGGACATGCTCCCCAAGGGGGCCTTGGTCCACACGCCAGTGACCCCGATCGACTTTGCCCAGCTCTATGGCCTCGTGGACCAAAGTTTTCCGGACGGTGGTCGTTACGGCGTTGATTGCCTGTGGAGCGAAGATGCCGACGCAACCTTTGCCGGGCTCGCCGAGATGATCGCAACGGCGCCCTCGGTCAGATCGAACGCCATCGCTGTGATCTATGGTCGGAACTCGGCCCTCCGTCGGCACTTGCCGGACGCGGCGCTGTCGATGATCGGCTCTGTCTGCGGAATCATGCACGGCACGTGGGGCTCCCCGGAGGAAGACGCCGCGAACCTGGCGTGGCTGCGCTCTGGCATGGATGCGCTCGATCCGGTGACCACAGGCCGCTACGTTGGTCATGCCGACCTTGCACGTCCCCACCGGATGGATGCCTGCCACAGCGCCACAGCGCGCCAGCGGATCAAGGACCTTGCTGCAACCTACGATCCCCAAGGGGTGTTTGCGGGTCGCCACCTGCAGGAACCTGCGACCATCCTGAAAAACCCTGCCGCATTAGCTGCAGAATGACCGGGCAAAGGAAGGAAATGCCATGAATACGAACCGGAAAAAGATCACCTCAGGCACCCGTCGATGCCATCGCGCACTTGTCTTGCTTGCCACGGCCGCCACCTTGGCCACGGGCCTATCCGGAACGGCACAGGCGGATGAGGCCCAGATTGAACGCGGTCGCTATCTGGCGCAGATCGCCGGCTGCGGAGATTGCCACACACCGGGCCATTTTCTGGGCAATGCAGACATGACCAGATTTCTCGGCGGGTCCGATGTGGGGTTCGAAGTGCCGGGCTTCGGCACCGTCTATGGTCCGAACCTTACCCCGGATGACGAAACAGGGCTTGGCACCTGGACCCCCGATCAGATGGTCGCCGCCATCCGCACTGGGATGACGCCAGAGGGGCGGGTGCTTTTGCCGGTGATGCCTTGGCCGAACCTTGCTGCACTGAACGACGAGGATGCCTATGCCATCGCGGCATTTCTGCAGTCGCTGGATCCTGTGTCGCATGCTGTGCCGGGACCGGTTCCCGAAGGGGAGCCTGCACCTTCCTTTGTGATGCGGGTAATCCCGCCGGGCGGATAATGGAAAGGGCCGCCCCCTTGCATAGCCGCAAGGGGGCGGCGTTCGTTTTGGGAGCACATCTGTTACCGAGACCCACGCTTTTGGGTTGTCGCCGTGAAGTCCCCGCCTCGGGTGGCTGGCGGGTGCTCGCGGTCATCTTGCCAAACGTCTGTTAATGGCGCGTAATCACGTCATGAGGATCAAGGGTGATTGGCGCCTTCGGGTCGACCATATCAAGGGGCCAGACCAGCACAAAGTGCGGAAAGCGCCCTTTCACTGCGACAAGCTTGAACGGGGGTATGAGCCCAGGTCCTGTCGTTCAATGCGATAGCAACTGCCGATACCTCGTCAATCTTGGGGCAGACGAGCCAAGAAAGCACTCCCCGTGAGAATCTCGCCACCAAAGGGTTCAAACGTGTCCTCCGTCGAAAAGATCGCCTTCAGCTCGCCTCGGCATGCACTATGGCTGGCGAGCCGAGGCAGGCCGCCGAACGCGGGGCCGGCGGCGGCCCAATTGAGCTTACGCGATACAAAGACGTCTTCAGGGTCACCGCCGTCTGCTCTTTCCACGCCTTCAAAAAACGTGGAACTATCGTTCTTGCTCAAGTAAACTGCACCTTGTGGTCCAAGACGGACGGAAAAGAAGAGCGCGGGCCAATCGGCCGGTGCTGTACCCCAGTTCGCGAAGTGTTTACGTCGACCGGAGCGAATGACGTGTCTCGCTGGATCAAGCTCCTCCTCTTCGGCAAGCCGTCTATCAGCCGCTTCGCAGATTGCCCGGTCTACGCTCTCGGTCGAGCAGACGAAGTAGA
>JALQYS010000127.1 GCA_023254015.1 Paracoccaceae bacterium | reverse complement strand
CCTGCTGGCCCCGATTCCGCGGCCCCGCAAGAACATCTTCGGCATCGGCCTGAACTACCTCGACCATGTGATCGAATCCGCCAAGGCTCTGGATACCAACAAGGATCTGCCTAAACAGCCGGTCATCTTCTCCAAGCCGCCCACCAGCGTCATCGGCCCGGATGAACCCATCCTGCACAACGCCAAGTTGACGAAACAGCTCGACTGGGAAGTCGAACTGGCCGTCATCATCGGCACCCGGGCCACCCGCGTGACCCGTGAAAACGCGCTGAAACATGTCTTCGGCTATTCGGTGATGATCGATGTCTCCGCCCGCGACAACCGCCGCGCCGGGCAGTGGATCTATTCAAAGGGCATGGACAGCTATGCCCCCTTCGGCCCGGTGATCGTGACCGCCGACGAAATCCCCGATCCGCAAACCCTTGACCTTTGGCTCACCGTCAATGGTGTGGAAAAGCAGCGCTCCAACACCGCCAAGATGCTCTTCAAGGTCGATGAACTCATCGCCGACATCTCCCAAGGCATCACGCTGGACCCCGGCGACATCATCGCCTCCGGCACCCCCGAAGGCGTCGGCGCCGGCCGCGATCCGCAGGAGTTCATGTGGCCGGGCGATACTGTGGTGGCTTGCGTCGAAGGCATCGGCACGCTGCGTCACCCGGTTGTCAATTCCACCCCGGACTGATTTCCTCTTGGCATAAATACTCTCTGGGGGTCCGGGGGGCGAAGCGCCCCCGGGGCTCCCCGCAATGCGGAGCATCCCATGACCGTCACTGTCGCCGTCGCACAAATCGCCTCGATCCCCACCGACAGCCTCGCCACCGCCGAAAAGGCCGCCGCCACCTTGCGTGAGGCCGCCGCCAAAGGCGCCAAACTCGTGGTTTTCCCCGAGGCCCTGATCGGCGGCTATCCGAAAGGCGAAAGCTTTGGCGCGCCGATCGGGATCCGCAAGTCCGAGGGCCGCGCCGCCTTTGCCCGCTACCACGCCGCCGCCATCGATCTTGACGGCCCCGAAGTCGCCTGCCTGACCGAGGCCGCGAAAGACACCGGCGCTTTCGCCGTGGTCGGTGTGATCGAACGCGATGGGGCAACGCTTTATTGCACCGTCCTCTATTTCGACGGGGCCAAGGGCCTTGTCGGCAAGCACCGCAAACTGATGCCCACCGCCGGGGAACGCCTTGTCTGGGGCTTTGGCGACGGCTCGACCATGCCGGTGTTCAAGACCGATTACGGCACCATCGGTGCCGTGATCTGCTGGGAGAACTACATGCCAGCCCTCAGGATGCACATGTATCATCAAGGCGTTAGCCTCTACTGCGCACCCACGGCCGACGACCGCGACACATGGATTTCCACCATGCAGCACATCGCGCTTGAGGGCCGCACTTTCGTCCTGACCGCCTGCCAGCACATCACCCGCGCGGCCTTTGGCCCCGAACACGAATCTGCGCTGGGCGATGATCCGGCCACCGTGATGATGCGCGGCGGATCGGCCATCATCGGCCCCCTGGGCAAGGTTCTGGCGGGTCCCGATTTCAGCGGCGAGACCATTCTTTACGCCGAGATCGACCCCTCCGAGGTCATGCGCGCCAAGTATGATTTCGACGTGACCGGCCATTACGCCCGCCCGGATGTGTTCGAACTGACGGTCGACACCCGCGCCAAAACGCCCGTGAAGGAAATCTGATGTTCTGGGATGCCGACAAGGTGGCCGAACCCATCGCCTACAAGTTGATGGCGGCCACCATCATGCCCCGCCCGATCGCCTGGGTGGTGACGCAAGACCGCGAGGGGCGGCTGAACGCGGCCCCCTACAGCTTTTTCAACGCCATGGGGTCCGACCCGCCGACTATCGCCATCGGCATCCAGTCCGATCCGGGGCGCGGCTTCAAGGACACCGCCGCCAATATCCATGCGACGGGCGAATTCGTGGTCAGCCTTGTGCCCGAAGAGATGGTGCAGGCGATGAACGTCACCGCATTGGATGCCCCCTCGGGGATGGATGAGTTGGACATTGCCGGGCTTGAAACCCTGCCTTCCACCCTCGTCAAACCGCCCCGCATCAAGGGCAGCCCGGTTGCCTTCGAATGCCGGATGCTGGCTTCGGTCGTCACCGGCCCGCATCAGACCGTGGTGATCGGGCGCATCCACGGCTTCCACGTGGCGGATGACTGCGTGCTGAACCCCGAGCGGGCGCATATCGATACGCCGAAACTGAACCTCGTCGCGCGCAGCTACGGCTCCACCTATGTGCGGGCGAAGGATACGTTTGAACTGGCGCGCCCCTCTTGGGCCAAATGGACGGGCAAGGGCAAGACCTGAGCTTAAACTCCGAAAATCGAACGATTTTCCCCCCGGCTTTCTTTGAAAGCCGGGGTTTCTGATTTTCGACGAAAATCAGTCTCCCGTCGGGCATTTTCGCAAGCGGAAGGATTTTCGAAAATCCTGTTGACAGAATCCTGAATCTGACAATTACTAAACCGATCAGTAATAAAATGCGGCCAACCACAGAGGAGGGCAGGGGATGCTTCAGGAACGGATCGAAGGCAAATGGCTTGCGGCCTTCCGTCGGGTCTTTGCGCTCAACGGCATCGGCAAGGG
>JALQYS010000459.1 GCA_023254015.1 Paracoccaceae bacterium | reverse complement strand
AGGTTTACCAACGCTCAACTTTAAATAGGCATGAATAGTCGCGGAGAGTATTTTGTCTGGCGACTTGTCACCGCCGGCGGAGAGGCGATCGTGTTTTTTCTACTTAGAAGTCTGATCTGTATCGGTGTGGTGTACTCCATGGCGTTATCGGACCGGGCCTCATCGCCTAGGGCTCATGAGAGCGTTGTTGGTTTGAATGGGTCCCAAACGTCAGTGCCCCCGGCCCGTCGACCGAGGCTGACGGAGACGACAAAAGCCTTGCTTGAGCAGGGCGTCGATGCACTTAACGTCGCAGTGCGTGATCGTTGCCTGTCTTCGCCACAGGCCTGCGTGGAGGCGGCACGGAAACTAAGCGACTTCAGCGCTCGTTAGTCCCGCCGCCGCCCTGAAAATTTTGCAGAATCGCCTAAAAGAAAATAATGAAAGCGCAGCAACGGTTTTTCCGGGAGCGGCAAGAAAGCTTTCGCTACAGGGAGGTTCGCATGGCCGAGGAGTCCATTTTCCCAAATGAGGAGACCGTTTCGCATGAAGAGTTCCTTAACTTGCAGGAGCAATTGAAGACCGCGAGGGCCGAACGGGACCGCCAAGCCTTTGAAAAAGCTGAAATCGTCTCCCGCGCCAATGGGTTCGCTCGTGAACGCGACGATCTGCGTGACCGCCTGGCCGCCATGGCCAAGGCCCGCGCGGCCGGCCAGATGGCGGCGGAGTAAGCGCGCATGTGCCTCGCCTGCCGCACCATCGCCAGCCTCGGGATCGCGTCAGCGATCCTGTTGGGCTGTGCGAACGGCGCACAGCAGGCGTCGCAGGGCAGCTTCTCGCCCGAATACAAGGGAATCGAGACCATCCTTCTGGACGGCGATCTGGTGAATTTCCGCGTGGAAATGACCGGCGCGCGGAACAATCAGGACGTGGCGACCTATGCAGCCTGTGCGGCGGCGCAATATGCGCTGATCCGGGGCTTTGGATTTGCCCGCCATGTGCGGACAAATGTCGATAATCAGGGTGGAACTTGGCGCGGGGATGCGGTTTACACCATCTCGGCGGCGCTGCCCGAAGGGCTGAAAACGATAGACGCGGAAGTGACTGTGCGGGACTGCGGCGCACAGGGCATTCCGACGGTATAAAGAGACGTGAGGGATCATGGCTGACTTCTTTCAAACCGGCGCGGGGATCGCGGTGCTGATCGCACTGCAAAGCCTTGCGATCATTGCCTTTGTGATGATCAGCCTGTTGTTCCTTGTCTATGGCGACCGCAAGATCTGGGCGGCCGTGCAGATGCGCAAGGGGCCGAACGTGGTGGGGGCCTTCGGCCTTCTGCAATCGGTGGCCGACGCGCTGAAATATGTGGTCAAGGAAATCGTCATTCCGGCGGGTGTTGACCGTCCGGTGTTCTTCCTTGCCCCGATGCTGTCCTTTGTTCTGGCGATCCTTGCTTGGGCTGTGATCCCGTTTGATAATGGCTGGGTGCTGGCCGATATCAACGTGGCGATCCTGTTCGTCTTCGCCGCTTCCAGCTTGGAAGTGTACGGCGTCATCATGGGCGGGTGGGCGTCGAACTCGAAGTACCCCTTCCTGGGAAGCCTGCGCTCCGCTGCGCAGATGGTCTCCTACGAGGTCTCCATCGGCTTCGTGATCATCACGGTGATCCTGCTGGCGGGCACGATGAACCTGAACCAGATCGTCGAGAAGCAGGCCGGCGGCTTCTGGAACTGGAATGTCTTTGGCGGCGGCTTGCAGAACCTGCCCATCGCCCTGGTCATGGTTCCCATGTCGGTGATCTTCTTCATCTCGGCCCTGGCCGAGACCAACCGGCCGCCCTTCGACCTGCCCGAGGCCGAGTCCGAGCTCGTGGCCGGCTACCAGGTGGAGTACTCCTCCTCGCCCTTCCTGCTCTTCATGATCGGCGAACTGGCCAATATCGTCCTGATGTGCGCCATGATCTCCATCCTGTTCTTTGGCGGATGGCAGGCTCCGGTCGACCTCGCCTTCGTGCATGAGTGGTCGCCGACCGCGCAGAGCTTCTATGGCTTCATGTGGCTGTTCCTGAAGATCATTTTCTTCTTCTTCCTGTTCGCCATGGTGAAGGCCATCGTGCCCCGCTATCGCTATGACCAGTTGATGCGGCTTGGCTGGAAGGTCTTCCTGCCGATTTCCCTGGTCGCCGTGGTCCTGGTCGCCGGATGGCGCGTGCTGGGGCATCCCGGCGCATGAGGTCCTTCCTTCTCCTTCCGGTCCTGGCGGCGACGGCGCTGCTCTCCGCCTGCGCGACGGCGGGCGCGACCCCTGACGGCGACGTCGCCAGCTATGACAGCCTTCGCCAGATGCGCGAGCGGTGTACGTCCGAGGGCAAGGAACTGACCCTCCGGGACGGCGGGAACGACCGGAGACTGTCCGGATACGAGTGCAGGGGAAAGTAGGACGGCATGTTCAAGCGCATTTCCCAGGCGGTCCGGGGCGCGGCCCTTTCCGACTTCATCGGCGCCTTTGGCATGGCCATGGTTTACATGGTCCGGCCCAAGGCCACGGTGATCTATCCCTATGAGCGCGGGCCCCAGTCGCCCCGCTTCCGCGGCGAGCACGCCCTGCGGCGCTATCCCAGCGGCGAAGAGCGCTGCATCGCCTGCAAGCTCTGCGAGGCCGTCTGCCCCGCGATGGCCATCACCATCGAGAGCGACGTGCGCGCCGACGGCAGCCGCCGCACGACG
>JALQYS010000022.1 GCA_023254015.1 Paracoccaceae bacterium | reverse complement strand
GGCATGGCCGGATCAGAGGCGGCTTGGCAAGCGGCCCAAATGGGCGTTTCGGTGGTCATCCACGAAATGCGCCCGCAGGTCGCAACCTTTGCCCATCGCACCGGCAATTTCGCGGAAATGGTCTGCTCGAACTCGTTCCGATCGGATGACGACGAACGCAATGCGGTGGGTCTGCTGCATTGGGAGATGCGCGCGGCGAACGGGCTGATCATGGAGATGGCGCAACAGCATCGTCTGCCCGCAGGCGGTGCCTTGGCAGTCGACCGTGATCCCTTTGCCGAAAGCGTGACGGCGCGACTGAACGCGCATCCGCTGATTTCCTCGACCTTTGAAGAGGTTACCGAGCTTCCTTCAACCGGCAACTGGATTGTGGCCACGGGTCCGCTCACCTCTGGCACGCTGGCCGAAAGCATCCGCACCGCCACGGGGGCCGATGCGCTGGCCTTCTTCGATGCCATTGCCCCCATCGTTTACGCCGAAAGCGTGGATATGTCGGTGGCGTGGATGCAGTCGCGCTATGACAAGGGCGAGACCGAGGAAGAACAGACCGCCTATATGAACTGCCCGATGACCAAGGACGAATACGAAGCCTTCATCGACGCACTTCTTGCAGCGGAAAAGACCGAGTTTCACGAGGGCGAAACCGCCGGTTACTTCGACGGCTGTCTGCCGATCGAGGTAATGGCCGAACGCGGGCGGGAAACCCTGCGCTTTGGTCCAATGAAGCCGGTGGGCCTGACCAACCCGCATTCCGACAAAAAGCCCTATGCCGTGGTGCAACTGCGCCGCGACAATAAACTGGGCACGCTTTACAATATCGTGGGCTTTCAGACCAAGATGAAATACGGCGCGCAAACCGCTGTTTTCAAAATGATTCCCGGGCTGGAAAATGCCAGCTTTGCCCGTCTGGGCGGCATTCACCGCAACACCTTCCTGAACTCTCCGACGCTATTGGATGACCAGATGCGGCTGAAGTCGCGCCCCAACATCCGCTTTGCGGGTCAGGTCACCGGGGTGGAGGGCTATGTGGAATCGGCCGCCATGGGGCTGCTTGCAGGCCGGATGGCGGCGGCAGAGCTTCTGGGCCGCACGCTGCCGCCCCCGCCCCCCGAAACCGCGATGGGCGCCTTGATCACCCACATCACCGGCGGGGCCGAGGCGAAGACCTTTCAGCCGATGAACGTCAACTTCGGCCTCTTCCCCCCGATTGACGCCAAGGGCGGGCGGCGGGGCCGGAAGGACCGCTACAAGGCCTATACCGACCGCGCGAAAGAGGCGTTTCTGGGATGGCTTTCGTAACCCGCTTTGCGCCATCGCCCACAGGCCCACTGCATCTGGGCCATGCCTATTCGGCGATGCTGGCGCATGATATGGCGCGGGCCGCAGGTGGCCAGTTCCTGCTTCGGATTGAAGACATCGACCGCCAGCGCAGCAAGACCGCATGGGAACGCCAGTTGATCGACGATCTCAACTGGCTGGGCGTCTCCTGGGACGGGGAACCGATGCGCCAGTCTGACCGCCAGCCCGCATATGATCAGGCCTTGGACCGTCTTTGGCAAAGCGGTTACTTGTACCCCTGTACATGCAGCCGCAAGGATGTGGAGGCTGCCCTCTCGGCCCCGCAGGAAGGCGCGGAGTTGCCGGTCGGACCAGATGGACTGATCTATCCCGGCACCTGCCGCAACCGGATGCAAGAGGAGCGGACCTTTCCTGCAAGCCATCCACGTCCGCGCGATGCGACGCTACGGCTGGAGGTCAGCCTGATCTCGCCGAAGGTTTTTCAGCACGGGATCGACGGCCCAAGCGGGGGCTGTCACGCCTGTGCAAGCTACCGCGAGACAGGAATTGGTCCTGACGGGACCAGTGGTCTGATTGAATTCACGCTTGCGGACATCGAATCTCAGGTCGGCGATTTCGTGGTTGCGCGCCGCGACATGGGCACCTCTTACCATCTTTCGGTGGTTGTTGATGATGCCGCCCAAGGGATCACCCATGTTGTGCGTGGGGCGGATCTGACGGAGGCCACGCGCATTCACGTGGTCCTGCAACGCCTTCTGGGCCTGCCGACCCCGACCTATCACCACCACCGCCTGATCCGTGATGACCACGGGAAAAGGCTGGCCAAGCGGGATGATGCGCGGGCCTTGGCGAAGTATCGGGCCGAGGGGGCAACGCCACAGGATATTCGCCGGATGGTGGGGCTGTAGCCGATTTCTGGCACAGAAATCGGACCGGAGTTTTGCAAAACTCCGCCCCGGATTTTTTGAAAAAATCCGGCTCACGCCATCGGCGTGAGGATCTCCACTTCCTGCCCGTCGCGCAGCGCCGAGTAGAAACAGGTCCGACGGTTGGTGTGGCAAGCTGGCCCCTCTTGGGTCACCAAGGCCAGCAGGCAATCGCGGTCGCAGTCGAGGCGCAGCTCGACCAGCCTTTGCACATGGCCCGAGCTTTCGCCCTTGGCCCAGAAGGCCTGGCGCGAGCGGCTCCAATAGGTGACATTGCCGGTCTGCAAGGTGCGGGCAAGGCTGGCGGCGTTCATCCAGGCCATCATCAGCACCTCGCCGGTCGCGTGATCCTGTGCGATGCAAGGGATCAGACCATTGGCGTCATACTTCAGGTTTGCGGGATCAAAGGGCATGGCAAAGGTCCTTGGCGGCGGATGAATTGCGGCTTATCTCATGGAGGCAAGAAGGGGAAGGCCATGGCCGACAGCGATCTCATCAAGCTTTACTCAGGGCGTATTCTGGAACTGGCGGCCTCGATCCCGCATCTGGGGCGCCTGCCTGCGCCGATGGGCAGCGCGAAGCGGCGTTCGCCGCTGTGTGGCTCGACCATCACCGCCGATGTGGTGCTGCAAGACGGCCGGGTGGCAGCGTTTGCCCAGGATGTGAAGGCCTGCGCGCTGGGGCAGGCCTCGGCTTCGGTTCTGGGGCGGGTGGTGATCGGACGCAGCCGGGCCGAGCTGGAAGCGGCGCGCGAGGCGCTGCGCGCCATGCTGAAGGACGGTGGCCCCGTGCCCGCCGCCCCCTTTGACGGCTATGAGGTGCTGATCCCGGCGCGCGATTACAAGAATCGCCATGCCTCGATCCTGCTGGCGCTGGAGGCCGTTTGCGAGGCCATCGCAGCGGCCGAAGCGGTGGACTGAAAAAAACCGCCGTCCCGGTCAGGAACGGCGGCAAGTCGCGTATCTTTCATCGGCGAAGGGGCGAGGCAGCCCTTGGGCGGTGTCTCTTGGGGACAGACGCGGCCCGGCCGAACGGCAAAGATCGCAGGCAGAACGGGTCAGAAGGCGCCAGACAGTGTCAGCCCGGCGTAAAGCATCACGAACAGCGACAAAACCCCCACGGCATCTTCCACAAGCGTGGCACGGGAACGGTTCACGATCTCGGAAATCTCGGTCAGCATGGCTGTCTCCTTCGCTTCGTTGCCATATTGTTCTCATGGCGTTAACCATCCGTCAAGAACTTTATGAGAACATTTGAGAACAAAGTGGAACACCTTTAAACCAAAGGTCGGACCGCAAGCCGGAGTTTCGCTCGCAAAGAGAGGAAGGGATCAGCCGACAGACAACAGACGGATCGCCCGATCCTGATCCAGAAGCCACAGAAGCGCGCGCACCGCCTTGCCGCGCGGGCTGTGCAGGGCGGGATCATCGGCCAGCAGACGGCGGGCATCGGCTTGGGCAATGGCCATCAGCCCGGCCTGACGCTCCATGTCAGCCACGCGAAAGCGCGGCAGGCCGGATTGGGCCGTGCCGATCAGATCTCCTGCGCCACGCATGGCAAGATCTTCTTCCGAGATGCGAAAGCCGTCTTCGGTGTCGCGGATCACCTTCAACCGCCGCTCGCCACTTTCGGACAGCGGCGCCTGATACATCAGCAGGCAGGTCGAGTCTGCCGTGCCGCGCCCGACCCGACCACGCAGCTGATGCAGCTGCGCCAGACCAAAGATTTCGGCCCGTTCGATCACCATGATCGAGGCATTGGGCACGTTCACCCCCACCTCGATCACGGTGGTGGCCACCAGAACGCGGGTTTCGCCGGCCACAAAGCGGGCCATGGCGGCATCCTTCTCGGCGGGCGGCATCTGGCCATGGACCAGCCCCACCTCTTCGCCCAGGGCGGCGCGCAAGGTGGCAAAACGGGCCTCGGCACTTGCGTAATCGACCACCTCGCTGTCTTCGACCAGGGGGCAGACCCAATAGGCCTGCCGCCCCTCGGCCACGGCACGGGCCAGATGGCCGACCACCTCGTCCATCCGGGTCGAAGAGACCAGAACGGTCCTGATTGGCTTTCGGCCAGCGGGTTTTTCATCCAGCACAGACACATCCATGTCGCCATAGCTGGCCAGAGCCAGACTGCGCGGAATGGGCGTGGCGGTCATCACCAGAACATCGGCCTTCTCGCCCTTGGCCCCCAGCTCCATCCGCTGGGCGACGCCAAAGCGGTGCTGTTCGTCCACGATCGCCAGCCGAAGGTCGTGGAACTGCACATCCTTCTGGAACACCGCATGAGTGCCGACCAGAATCCCGATCTCGCCCCGCGCCAAGGCCGCAAGCTTTGCCGCCCGATCTGCCCCCTTGTCGCGGCCTGTCAGGATGTCCAGCCGCACCCCGGCGGCGGCGGCCAGCGGCTGCAACCCCTCCAGATGCTGGCGGGCCAGGATTTCGGTCGGGGCCATCATCACCCCCTGCCCGCCCCCTTCGACCGCGATGAGCAGCGCAAGGAACGCGACCAGTGTCTTGCCCGCCCCCACATCGCCCTGCAACAGACGGTTCATCCGCAAGGGGTTTTCCATGTCCAGCGCAATTTCACCCAAGGCGCGGGTCTGGGCGGCGGTCGGGGCATAAGGCAGGCTTTTCAAGACCTTGGCCTGCAAGGCCCCGGTTCCTCGGGTCACCTGGCCCTTGGCGCGGCGCAACTGGCTGCGGGCAAGCGCAAGCGTGACCTGATGGGCAAAAAGCTCGTCATAGGCCAGACGCTGGCGGGCGGCGGCGGTCAAGGCAAGGTCGGCCGGCCCTTCGGGCGCATGGGCGGCGCGCAGGGCGGCCTGCCAGTCAGGCCAGCCTTCGCGCGCCAGAAGCGGGCCGTCGATCCATTCGGCAAGGGAGGGCGTGCGCGCCAGCGCAGCCTCGGTCGCCTTGGCGATGACGCGCTGGGTGACGCCCGCAGTCAGCGGATAGACCGGCTCCCATTCGGGCAGCTCGCGCGCCTCTTCGGGGCGAAGCACATGGTCGGGGTGAACGATTTGTGCAATGTTGTCAAAGAGTTCAATCTTGCCCGACACCAGCCGCCTTTGCCCGGTGGGCAAAAGCTTTTGCAGATAGTCGCCGCGCGCGTGAAAGAACACCAGCTGAAACTCGGTCAGCGCATCGCGCACCGTCACCCGATAGGGCCTGCCCTTTTGCCGGGGCGGCAGATGGGGGCCGACCTCGACCTCGACGGTCACGATGCAGGGCGGCACCACCTCGCGGATGCTGGCCTTGCGGCTGCGGTCCACGGCGGCATGCGGCAGAAGGTAAAGCAGATCCTTCGGCTTTTCGACGCCAAGCCCGGCAAAGGCGCGCGCGGTTTTCGGCCCCACCCCCTCCAGCGTTTCCAGATCGGCAAAAAGCGGATACAGCGCCTCGGGGCGGCTCATGTCGCCCCCGTCAGCGCAAGCCATTCATCCTCGGTCAGCATTGGCACGCCCAGGCGTTCGGCGTCCTTGGCCTTGGAGCCGGCCCCGGGCCCGGCCACGACATAATCGGTCCTGGCACTGACCGAGCCGGCGACCTTGGCCCCCAATGCCTCGGCGCGGGCCTTGGCCTCGGCCCGGGTCATCTTTTCCAGCGTGCCGGTAAAGACCACGGTCTTGCCGGCAACAGGGCTGTCCCCCTTGGGCCGTTCCACCGGCAGCACCGTCAGATGGCCGACCAGAGCATCGATGGCGCCGCGTTCGGCAGGGTTCTGGAAGGCCTCGGTCAGGCTGGTGGCCAGAACGACGCCCACCCCGTCGATCGCGGTCAGCTCCTCCCATTCGGTGCTGCCGGGGCGGGCGGCTGTAATCGCGGTTTCGAACTGCGGCCAGCTTCCATAATGCCGCGCCAGAAGCGCCGCCGCCGCCTCGCCGACATGGCGGATGCCCAGGGCAAAGATCAGCCGGTCCAGCGGAATGGTTCGCCGGGCCTCGATGGCAGCGAAAAGCTTGGCCGCCGAGGTCTTGCCATAGCCGTCGCGGTTCTCCAGCCGGGCGAGGTTGGCCCGGTCACGCGCGGCCAGGGTAAAGATGTCGGCGGGGCTGCGGATGGGCAACAGGCTGTCCTTGAAGAACATCTCGATCTGTTTCGCCCCCAGACCTTCGATGTCAAAGGCGGCACGGCTGACAAAATGCTTGAGCCGCTCCACCGCCTGGGCGGGACAGATCAGGCCGCCGGTGCAGCGGCGCACGGCATCGCCCTCGGCCCGGTGGGCTTCGGACCCGCATTCGGGGCAAGTCACGGGAAAGGCGAAGGGAATCGCAGATTCGGGGCGTTTTTCCAGATCGACATCGTTGATCTTCGGAATGACATCGCCCGCGCGATAGACCTGCACCCAATCCCCCGGACGGAGATCCTTGCCGTCGCGGATCGGGTTGCCCTTGGCGTCGCGGCCGGCAATGTAGTCTTCGTTGTGCAGCGTGGCATTCGACACCACGACCCCCCCCACCGTGACCGGCGCAAGCCGCGCCACGGGCGACAGGGCGCCGGTCCGGCCGACCTGAATGTCGATGCCTTCAAGCCGCGTCCAGGCCAGTTCGGCCGGGAATTTATGCGCAATCGCCCAGCGCGGGGTGGAAGAGCGGAACCCGAGGCGCGCCTGCAGGGCCAGATCGTTCACCTTGTAGACCACGCCGTCGATGTCATAGCCCAAGGTCGCGCGCTGCGCCTCGATCCGGCGGTAATGCGCCAGAAGCGCGGCCGGCGTGTCGCAAGAAACGGTCAGCGGGTTCGTCTGGAACCCCATCTCCTGCAACCGGCGGATGGCACCAAGCTGCGTATCCGACAGCGGTTCGGACAGCGCCCCCCAGGCATAGGCGAAAAAGCGCAAAGGACGGGCAGCGGTGATCGCGGCATCCAGTTGGCGCAACGAGCCGGCGGCGGCATTGCGCGGATTGGCAAAGGGTTTTTCGCCGCGCCCGATCTGACGGTCGTTCAGCGCGGCGAAATCAGCGTGCGACATGTAAACCTCGCCGCGCACCTCCATCAGCTGCGGGGCATCGGGCAAGTGATGCGGAATATCGGCGATGGTGCGGGCATTGTCGGTGACGTTTTCGCCCACCGCGCCATCGCCCCGCGTCGCCGCCTGCACCAGAACCCCGTTTTCATAGCGCAGAGACAACGACAGGCCATCAATCTTGGGCTCCGCCGTAAAGGTCAGCGGGCCAGAGTGGCCCAGAAAATTGCGGACCCGCTCTTCGAAATCGGCCACGTCGGTGTCTTCGAAGGCATTCTCCAAAGACAGCATCGGCACGGCATGCGCCACCTTGCCAAAGCCTTCGGCCACCGCGGCACCGACCTGATCGGAGGGGCTGTCTGGCCGTTTCAGCCCCGGAAAGCGGCTTTCGAGGGCGGCATTGCGGCGCTTCAGCGCATCGTAATCGGCATCCGAGATCTCGGGCGCGTCCAGCGTGTGATAGGCCCGGTTGGCCCGGGCAATCGCCTCGGCCAGCCGGGCCAGTTCGGCACGCGCCTCGGCCTCGGTCACCTGATCCACATGCTTTACAGCGGCCATCGCCCTCTCCCCATTCGTCGCCCAAGGTTATTGGGCGGCGCCGGAAAGGTCTAGGGTGCGGGCCACCCGTCAGGCGCTGGCCGCAAGGTTCGGCAAAGCTACAGCCGGCCCCGGATCGCGCAGCACATAGCCGCGCCCCCAGACGGTTTCGATATAGTTCTGCCCGCCCGTCGCCTCGGCCAGTTTCTTGCGCAATTTGCAGATGAACACGTCGATGATCTTCAACTCGGGCTCATCCATGCCGCCGTAAAGGTGGTTCAGGAACATCTCTTTCGTCAGCGTCGTGCCCTTGCGCAGCGACAGCAGCTCCAGCATCTGATATTCCTTGCCGGTCAGGTGCACGGTCTTGCCACCGACATCGACGGTTTTCGCATCCAGATTCACATTCACCGCCCCGGTGCGGATGACCGACTGGCTGTGCCCTTTAGATCGGCGGATGATGGCATGGATGCGCGCCACAAGTTCTTCGCGATGGAAGGGTTTGGTCAGGTAATCATCGGCGCCGAAGCCAAAGCTCTTGATCTTGTTATCGGTGTCATCGGCCCCCGTCAGAATCAGGATCGGTGTCTCGATTCGCGCCAGGCGCAGTTGGCGCAGCACCTCATGCCCGGACATGTCGGGCAGGTTGAGATCAAGCAGAATCAGGTCGTAGTCATAAAGCTTGGCCAGATCGATTCCTTCCTCGCCCAGATCGGTGCAAAACACGTTCAGGTTGGCGTGGGTCAGCATCAATTCGATGCTGCGCGAGGTTGTTGGATCATCTTCAACCAGAAGAATACGCATCGTCAAAAGCTCCGGGGTTCAGGCATCTTCGTCAATCAGATTGGCGACCATTGGTTAACGCCCGGTTACTCTGCCAGAACGAAAGCGGAAAACAATCTAAAGTTGTCTGTATTTCTGCAAGGTGGTGACACGCAAGGCTTTCTCGCCGTGCTTTTCCACCGCCTCGCGCCACAATGCGAATTCCTCGGCCGACAGCGCATAACGCTCCAGCGCCTCAGCCTCGGTGATCAAGCCGTAGACCACCGCCTTGACCACGATGGCCTTGCGGCTGGCCACCCAGCGCCGGGTATCGGCAGGGGGCAGGTCGGCACGCGTCAGGAGGCTGCCATCCGGCAGCGTGACCTGTCGCGGCCCGTCAACGCGTTTGAGAAACATGGGCTCTCCCTTCTCCATCGGGCAGATCATCGCGCAGCGTCCTTAAGCGATGGTGAAGCCGGGGCTTGAGACTGCGCAGCATTTTCCTATATTGCGCCGGAACTCCCGAAAGGCCCGTCCCATGCTTGACCAAAGGCTCAACTCGCTTGGCCTGCCCAAACCGCCATCCGAAACCCGCGTGGTCGTCGCCATGTCGGGGGGGGTGGATTCCTCGGTCGTGGCGGCGATGCTGAAGGACGAAGGCTATGACGTGGTGGGGGTCACGCTGCAGCTTTACGACCATGGCGCGGCGCTGGCGAAAAAAGGGGCCTGTTGTGCGGGGCGCGACATCCATGATGCGGCGCGGGTGGCCGAAACCATGGGCTTTCCGCATTATGTGCTGGATTATGAAAACACCTTCCGCGAGGCGGTGATCGAGGAGGCGTCGTAGCCGCTCTTCTTCTCGCTCATCTGGCCTCCGTTGGCTCATTTGCCAGGGGGCTTAAATCGCCTCCTGTGCCCGATTAGCTCGGGTAGTGGAATTATCCTAGTGGTAAATGGTTTCTGTAAAT
>JALQYS010000450.1 GCA_023254015.1 Paracoccaceae bacterium | reverse complement strand
ATTCAATGCCATGTGCCGGAAAACGCGGCGCACGTCCTTTCCTTTGGCCTTGATGACATGACCCTTGTGCAATTGAACGTCCCGGCATGAAACCCGGTCGCCAATTCTTGACAATCGTGGCAATCACCTTGGTGGCCTTGCCTTTGGCGGCGCGGTTTTTGCCCGGCTCACATCCCCTGCTGGAGGCTGTCGGCCTGCTGCGGCCCATGACCAGCCTTGGCATTGTGCCGCAAGCCCCCGTCGACAGCGGGCAGGCTCAGGGTCAAGGGTGGAGCGGCGGCGGGCCGACCCCGGTGATCGCCGCCGAAGCCCGACGCCTGCCATTGGTCGATGTTGTGACCACCGTCGGCTCGGCGCGGGGCGCGCAATCGGTCACCCTTGCGCCCGAGGTTTCGGGGCGGCTTCTGGCCCTGCGCGTCCAACCGGGTGACCGGGTGGCGGTGGGCGATGTCATGGCCGAACTGGATGCCGAAGCCGCCAGCCTTGCGGTCGAAAAGGCCCGGTTGGTGCTGGAGGATGCCCGTGCAACCCGGCAACGGCTTGAGCGGTTGGCGGCCTCGGGCGCAACGACCGCGCTGCAAAAGCAGGATGCCGAACTGGCGCTGCGCACGGCGGAGCTTGCCTTGCAGGCCGCCGAACGCGATCTGGCCGACCATCGCCTGACGGCGCCGATCGCCGGGGTTGTCGGCCTGATCGATGTGGACGTGGGCGATCTTGTCTCTCCGTCGACCAGCCTGACCCGGATCGAGGACCGATCCAGCCTGATCGTCGATTTCCGCGTGCCCGAACGCGCGGCGTCGCGGATTGCGGTGGGTGATCGTGTCGAGGCAAGCCTGATCGCCACCCCTTCGCCGCCGATCACCGGCCGGATCATCGCCGTCGACAATGCCGTTGACCCGGCCAGCCGCACCCTGCGCGCGCAGGCCCGCATCGACAATGCCGATGACAGCCTGCGGCCGGGCATGGCCTTTCGGATGACGCTGTCGTTCACGGGCAAGGACTATCCGGCGGTCGATCCCCTGGCGATTCAATGGGGCTCGGACGGGGCCTATCTGTGGATCGTGCGGCAGGGCAAGGCGCAAGACCTGCCCATCCGCATCCTGCAGCGCAATGCCGATAGCGTGCTGGTCGACGCGGCGCTGGAACCCGGCGATCTGATCGTGACCGAAGGTGTTCAGGCGCTGCGGCCCGGGGCCGAGGTGGCGCTGGCCTCTGGCGCCGAGGGCTAGGCCATGGCGCACAGGACCGCGCTGTTCATCCGGCGGCCCATTCTGGCCTTTGTGCTGAATGCGCTGATCGTCATCGCCGGGCTGGCGGGCCTTCTGGGTGCAGATGTGCGCGAATTGCCCGATGTGGACCGGCCGGTTGTGACCATCACCACCACCTATCCCGGCGCCGCGCCCGAAACCATCGACCGCGAGGTGACCGCCGAGATCGAGGGCGCCGCCAGCCGGGTGGCGGGCGTCAAGTCGATCTCGTCCTCTTCACGCTTCGGCTCCAGCCGTGTCACGGTGGAATTCCGCGACGATGCCGATCTGAACGTGGCCGCAACCGACCTGCGCGATGCCGTGGCGCGGATCACCAACGCCTTGCCCGAAGACGCCGATCCGCCGCGCGTGGTCAAGGCCGATGCCGATTCCGATGCGATCTTGCGGATCGCCGTCACCTCTGACCGGCGCGGGCCTGAAGAATTGACGCAGGTGATCCGGGATGTGGTGGAATCGCGCCTTTTGGCTGCCCCCGGCGTGGCAGATCTGCAGATCTTTGGCGACCGCGGGCTGGTGTTCCGGGTCGATGTTGATCTGATGGCGCTGGCCTCGCGTGGGCTGACGCTGGCCGATCTGCGCGACCTTCTGTCGAGCGCGGCCTTTGACGCCCCGGCAGGCGCGCTCAGTTCCGACCGGCAAAGCCTGATGGTGCGCACCACCTCGGCCCTGCGCACGGCCGAACAGCTTGAATCGCTGCAGGTTGCGCCCGACATCCGGTTGGGCGATGTGGCCGATGTGTCGCTGGGCCCTGAACAGGGCGCCTCGATCCTGCGCGCCAATGGCGAGACGGGCATCGGGCTGGGCATCATCCGGCAGGCGAACGGCAACACGCTGGAGATCTCCAAAGCGGTGCGGCAGGTCGTGGATGAGGTGCAGCCGCTTTTGCCGCCGGATGTGCGGATGTTCGTCACCTCGGACAGCGCCGACTTCATCGACGGAGCGATCCACGAGGTTGAACTGGCGCTTGGCCTTTCGGTGCTGATCGTCACGGCGGTGATCTTTCTGTTCCTGCGCGACCCGCGGGCCACGCTAATTCCGGTCATTGCCATGCCGGTGGCGCTGATCGGCACCCTTGCGGCAATCTGGCTGGTCGGGTTTTCGGTCAATATCCTGACGCTCCTGGCGCTGGTGCTGGCCACAGGGATCGTGGTGGATGATGCCATCGTCGTTCTGGAAAACATCGTCCGCCGCCGGTCCGAGGGGATGGGCGCCCGCGCGGCGGCGGTTCTGGGCACCGAAGAGGTGTTCTTTGCCGTGCTGGCAACCACCACGACCCTTGCCGCCGTATTCGTGCCCCTGTCGTTCCTGCCCGGCCAGACCGGCGGGCTTTTCCGCGAATTCGGCTTTACGCTGGCGATTTCGGTGCTTTTGTCCTCGGTCACGGCGCTGACGCTGACGCCGGTCATGGCCGCGCGGCTGTTGCGGCCCGAAACCGGGCGTGGCGGCCCGCTGGACCGGCTGGGCCGGGCGCTGGCCAGCCTTTATGCCGCCGCCCTGCGCCGCTGCCTGAATGCGCCCATCCTATCAGCCTTCGTCGCGCTGCTGTTCGCCCTTGCGGCCCTGTCGCTTTACCCCGCGTTGCGGCAGGAATTGACCCCGCCCGAAGATCGCGCCGCAGTACTGTTTCAGGTGCAGGCCCCGCAAGGCGCCGCGCTGGACCACACCAACCGCAAGATGCGCGAGATCGAAGCCCTTGTCGCCCCCCTGCGGGAAACCGGCGAAGTGCTCAGCATCTTCGCCATCGCCGGTTCAGGCGGTCAGGAAAGCCGGGGGTTCATCGTGGTCACGCTGGCCAACTGGGCCGATCGCAGCCGCAGCCAGCAAGAGATCGTGGCCGATCTGCAAAAGGGCCTGCAAGGCGTGGTGGGCCTGCGCGCCTTTGCGATCCAGCCCAATTCATTGGGCATCCGCGGCGCGGGGCAGGGCCTGTCCTTTGCGCTGGTGGGCGATGACTATGACCGACTGGCAGAGACAGCCCGCAGTCTGGTGGACCGGATGGAGGCCGACCCGCGCTTTGGGCAGGTCCGGCTGGGCTATGACACCACCCAGCCGCAGCTGTTCGTCGAGGTGGACCGCGCCCGCGCCGAGGATCTGGGCGTGCGCACCGAGGGCCTGGGCGAGGCCTTGCAGGCGGTGCTGGATGGCCGGACCGTGGGCAAGCTCTTTCTGGACGATGACAGCTATGACATCCGGCTTGTGTCAACCGCCGACCCGGTGAACGACCCGGGCGATCTGGACCGAATCCTTGTGCCAGCGCGGGATGGCCAGATCGTGCCGATTTCCAGCTTTGTCACCCTGACCGAACGCGCCGTCGCCCCGGAATTGCAGCGCGAATCGCAGCAGCGCGCCGTGCCGATCACGGCCGGGCTGACGCCCGATCTCTCGCTTGGTGCGGCGCTGGCCGAGGTGCAGGCCATGGCGGCCGATCTTGTGGCCGAGGACGTGCGCATCGTGCCGCTGGCCGAGGCGGCGACCCTGGACGAAACTTCGTCCGGGCTGGCGATCACCTTTGGCATCGCGCTGGCGGTGGTATTCCTGGTGCTGGCTGCGCAGTTCGAAAGCTTTGTCTCGGCGGTGATCGTGATGGCCACCGTGCCCTTGGGTCTGGCCTGTGCCGTATTTGCGCTTTGGGCCACAGGGGGCAGCCTGAACGTCTATTCACAAATCGGGCTGGTGATGCTGGTGGGCATCATGGCCAAGAACGGCATCCTGATCGTGGAATTCGCCGATCAGTTGCGCGAACGCGGCGCCTCGGTGCGACAGGCCATCGAACAGGCGGCCGTGCTGCGCCTGCGGCCGGTGATGATGACCATGGTCGCCACCGTTCTGGGCGGCTTGCCCCTTGTGCTGGCCAAAGGCGCCGGGGCCGAAGCGCGCGAGGTTCTGGGCTGGATCATCGTTGGCGGTCTTGGCCTTGCCACGATCGCCACGCTGTTCATGACGCCCGTCGCCTATCTTCTGCTGGCTGGCTTTGCCCGGCACCGGGCGGCCGAACAGGCGCTGCTGTCGTCAGAACTGGAACAGGCGGCAACGGCCCAGGCCACACCACAATGACCGCGCCGCTGCACTGAGAGCGCGACCGGAGAACAACGCCACCTCTGCAGGCATGGCAGGCACCTTTGAAACCTGGGCGGCTGGGATGGTCTGTCTGACCATATGATTGCTTCGCGGCTGTCGGCCTTTGAAGGCAGGCCCTGGCAACCCAGTCAGTCAGGTGGAAAGAAAACAAGGGAGAATTCCAAAGTTTCAAAAAAAACGGACCTCGCAAGCGAGGCCCGGTAAAGTCTTTTTGCCTCGGGCGGCAAATGTTCTGCATGTAAGATACACACTGAACGAGGTCGAAACCATTGGAGGCGGCCAATGGTCTCACTCGCAAAATGTTCAATTCACAAAGGCTTGACAATAGAGCCGAATTGCCCATTTCGAAAGATATCATTCTATTATGCAAAATAAATCTTTCAAAGATGATCCACGCAACTATCGAAATTGAAATGATCTTTTCTTTGTCCGGATCTCTGATGATTTATTTCTCTCCGGTAGAGTTCTCAACTTGACCCTGAACAACCCGATCACGCTGCCACCTCGATCCTATGGCGCGCGCCGACGCCCCTCGGACCCGCCAAAACCGCCTGCGGCCAAGCCAGAATCTGGCGTATGTTGTGCCCACAGCCGCATAGCACCGCGAAAAGCGCTCCGTCGTCCACCACCAGATTGGGCAGGCGCTCGGTCAGGAATTCAATCTGCTTGACGTCGGTATTCAGCGTGTGGCCCTCAGAAGGGGTGTCCAAAAGGCTGCGCGTCCCCACCGCGAAGCCCTTGTCGAGCGTCGTGGTGATGCTGACCTTGCAGTCCAATTCCTGCGATCTTGCAGCAGACCGAAGGCGGCGCGCCGGTGTCCGAGCTGTGCCCTGAGCATGGCATGAGCACCGGCGCGAGATGGCCGGGCAAGCGGTGGCGCAAACTCAGGGTTAGCATTGCGCTGGCCTGCCGTGCCTTCGGTATCGGCGAGACCTGCTAACGCAACAGCCCGAGGCTGCGCGTCGAGAACGACAGGATCGCCGATCAGCTGGTCGACCTGACCAATGCCCGCAAGACTTGGGGCCTGGGCCTGTGCTTCCTGCACCTGCGGATCAAGCCACGGCGAAGGCACAAGCGGGAGAAGCCCGATGCCTTGGCGGTGCGAACATGACCCGGTCGATGGACTTCATGGCAGATCGGCTCGGGGATGGCCGCCAGTTTCGGCTGCTAAATGTGCAGGATGACTTCTACCGTGAAGGCTTGGACATCAAGGTCGATTTTTTTGCCAGCGGAACGGGTCATTCGCAGCCTGGACCGCATCATCGACTGGCGCAGAAAGCCTGACGTAATCGTCAGCGATAACGTCCTGTATTGGGAGTGATTTGCCGTCTTGGGCGTCAGATCACTGGGCATCCGGGCGACCGGATGCCTGTTGAAGGGTTGGCCAGGTGGGCTCAGCCGTCAAGAAGTGGCGCAAACACAAGGTTGGCCAAGATGCCGCCCTCACGGCCCACAAGACGAGATCCGAGATTCCAAGCAGAAGGCCTGAACATTATCTACGTGGTCAGGACCTTGGCCGATGTGGTGGCAGCCCACCTGGCTTGTCGAACGGACCTGGCACCCCCCGCGCAGGGGTGGGTCAGGGCGACTTGAGATCGACCCAGATCGGTCGATGCCGGGAGGCCAGTGCAAGCTGGATGGCAAGCGGGTCAGTCTCGGGTGGCCAAAGAACCCCGGCGTCCGCGACGGTCAGATCGGCCGAGGGCAGGATCACCTCAACCCGCAATCCCCCCAGCTTGTCGTAAAGCGCGGTATCCAGCGCCGGATCGCCCTTGTGATCGGGCTCGCTCCGGCCATGACTGCCGCGTGGGGTAGGGTCTTGCAGGGCGGGATGGGCCAGCAAGGCGCGCAGCGCGCCGGGCCTGCCGCCGCCGTCCATTGGGTCAAGGCTGGTCTGGCCCAGCAGGACGAAGGGCGGCCGGGGGGGATCAAATGGCAGATCGCCCGCCAGAAGCCGCAGCCAGAAGGCGGCCTCATCATGATTCCGGCGACCGTTTCGGTCCTCGGGGCCGTCAAAGGCGGGCGGGCTGGCATAGAAGACCAGCAACCGCAGCGTCTGCCCGCCGGGCAAGAGAAGGGGCACCTCATAGGCCCCTGTCGTATGCAGGCGCTGGATGTCGCGCGCCGGGTCGTTAGGGGGCATCAGAGACCCGGGCAGGTCGGCCCAGAGAAAATCGGTGAAATCACGGATGTCCGGACCGATGGGCAGGCGTGACAGCAGGGCCACGCCACCCTCACCTGCGAACCGCCCCCAGCCCTGTGCATCGCGCGGGTCATTGATCCGCCCGTTGCCATCCAGATCGCGCCCGGTTTGCACACCGGTATTGGGGCGCAGCACAATCCGGTGAGGATAGGGCGATCCCGCCCGGGCCAGATGGTCGGCCAGCGCCGCAAGCGCCTGACCTTTCAGGTCATAATCGATGCCTGTCAGCACCAGAACATCAGCCTTCAGGGCCGCGATGACCTCCACAACGGCGGCAGGCTGCGGCGGCAGAGAGGGCTTTTTCAGGTCATGCAACAGCAGACCCGGTCCAGGGGCAGAGAGGTCGGGGTTGTAAGTGGCAAGCCGCAGGGTCTGGGCCGCGGTGGAGAGCGCCCAAAACCACAGAAGGATCGCGCCGATCAGGCCGGCGCCAAACCTTCGCGCGCACCTTGGGCGCGGTTGGCATTGCGGCGTTCCTGAATCATGTCGGCCACGCGGCCCATCGCGATGCCACGCATGAACAGGCTTGCAGGAAGAAAGGCCCATGCCGTCATCGTCCAGATCAGGGTTTGCGACGAAGTCATCGTCAGCGGCTCGAACCCGTTGGACGAGATCATCACCACTGCCGGGATCAAGAATGGCAGCAGAAACCCTAACGCAATGTTAACGCGCGCATCCCGCTGCAGGCGCAGCACCACATCGCCACCCGCTGTCGGGTCAAAGGTCGGCAGGTTCACCCAGACGTTGAACGACCGCCCACGCGACGGCCAGTTCCCGGATTTCAGGGCAACCACAAAGATCGCCAGCGAGACCAGCGAGATGAGATAGGCCATGCCGGCCGCCGTGCGGACCGAGGCGATTTGCTCGGCCGAGGCGTTATGCGACATCATCAGCGTCGCCAGACGCACCGGGCTGTAGGGGAAATCCATCGACACACCGATCAGCGTGCCGATCGATGTCGTCAGTTCGGTCAGCCCCGAAGGCAGGATCCTGCCGCGTTCGATCGTCGACAGGAAGAACACGGTGGCAAACAGCATTAGAAAGCGAATGCGGTTGAAGGGCGGCGCATCGCGGAATTCGACGAGGCTCGGATAGGTGGAGTTGTATTCGACAAAGGTCAGCAGGCCCAGAAACAGCGCCACAAGCGCCACCATCTGCTTGGTGTCTGCCGTCACATCAAGAAGCAGCATGGAGGGTGTTGCAACCAACACCATCACCAGGACTGCACGCGTCAGCGCACCTGTCAGCTGTGAAACCACGGCCTCGCCTTCCTCAAACCGATCGGGTCCGGTACTTAGCCAGGCCCTTGTGACGGTACTGCTCCGCACTTTGTGGCGGATTGCCTCAATCTTGCCCAATTTGTGCCTTCTTTCGACGAATCCCGCAATCGGATGATTCATTTTGCGCCCTTAGTTGGGCGATTTCGCGGTGGGGGTGTCGCCGGATTGCATCAAACATGCGGTGAAAAAAAGGCCGCCCTGTTTGCGAGGAACAGGGCGGCGCAAGATGTTGTGGTTATTGGCCTATCAGGCCCATGGGCGCAGGGCGGCGTTCTTTGCCTCGAAGCTGTCGATTGCGGCAACCTTCTCCAGCGTCAGACCGATGTCGTCCAGCCCGTTCATCAGGCAATGCTTGCGGTGGGGGTCCACCGAGAAGCCAAAGCTCTGCCCGTCCGAGGTGGTAACGGTTTGCGCCTCAAGGTCCACCGTCACGCGGGCGTTGGCGCCCTTGCGCGCATCTGCCATCAGAACGTCAACCTGTTCCTGCGGCAGCACGATCGGCAGGATGCCGTTCTTGAAGCAGTTGTTGAAGAAGATG
>JALQYS010000553.1 GCA_023254015.1 Paracoccaceae bacterium | reverse complement strand
GTCGAAAGTGCTGGAGGTCGAGGTGGCCGATGGGGGCCGCTTTCACCACATCCGCACGCAGGGGCGCGACCACGAACGCCGGGCGGTCAGCCATATCTTTGCCCGGATCGGGGCAAAGGCGCTGTTCAAGTCCTTCACCCTGACGGCAAACGGCCGGCTGACCCGCAACGAAGCCTTCATCGAGCTTCTGGGGGCCGAGTCGGTCGCGCATATCGCGGGGGCCTCGGTTGGGGATGGCGATTTCCACCATGATGACACCGTGTTCATCACCCATGCCGCCGAACGCTGCGAAAGCCGGCAGGTCTACAAGAAGGTGCTGAAGAACGGCGCTGTCGGGGTGTTTCAGGGCAAGATCCTGGTCAAACCCGGCGCGCAAAAGACCGATGGCTATCAGATCAGCCAGTCGCTCTTGCTGGATGATGACAGCCAGTTCCTCGCCAAGCCCGAGCTGGAGATCTATGCCGACGACGTGAAATGCTCGCACGGCTCCACCTCGGGGGCGATCGACGACACGGCGCTTTACTATCTGCGCTCGCGCGGGGTGCCGTTGAAGCAGGCGCAATCGCTTCTGGTGCTGGCCTTCCTGGCCGAGGCGATTGCCGAGATCGAGGATGAGGCCATCGCCGAGGATATCCGGGGGCGGCTGGAGGCCTGGCTGCACCGGCACGAGCATTGAAGGGCAGGGGCCTGTAACATGTCGCTGATCCCCGACATCGTGGAAAGCTGGCGCGCGCCCGCACGGGTGGTGCGCCGGCATCTTGCCCGCCCGAAATCCGAGGCCTTTGTCTTTACCTTCCTGTTCACCTTCCTGCTCTTGGCCTTTGTGGCCCAGACGCCCTATGCGGCGCGGCTGTCGCACATGAACCCGGAGGTGCCGCTGCAACAAAGGCTTTTGGCCACGGCGCTGGGGCTGATGGCGATGATCCCGTTCTGGTATGGGCTGGCGGCCGCGTCGCGGCTGGTGGCCCGCGTCTTTGGCGGGCAGGGCAGCTGGTATGGCGCAAGGCTGGCGTTGTTCTGGGCGCTGGTGGCGGTGACGCCGGCGATGCTGCTGATGGGGCTGTCGCTGGGGTTTCTGGGGCAGGGGATGCAGACCAACGCCCTGGGCGCGCTGGTGGGCCTGGCCTTTCTGACGCTTTGGGTGGTGATGCTGAAAGAGGTGGAACGCGGATGACCCTTGACGCGCTGATCGGCCTATTGCGCCTGACGCTGGCGAATCCGCGGGCCGCGGCGGCGCAGCTCAAGGCACTGAACCTGCCGGCCTCTGCCGGATGGACGGCGCTGGTGCTGATGTCGGTGGTGTCGGCGGGCACCGGGTTTGTGGGCTTTCTGCTGGCGCCGGGCGAGATGGACCCGGGGCTGGACGCGCTGTTTGGCAGCCCCTTGCGCACCGCGCTCGTGCAGCTTGGCGCGCTGGCCTTGACGGGGGTTCTGGCGCATTGGGTGGGCGCGCGGTTTGGCGGGCGGGGAACGCTGCCGCAGGCGCTTGTGCTGGTGGCCTGGGCGCAGCTGCCGCCGATCCTGTTGCAACTGGTACAGATCGTGGCGATGTTGGTCCTTCCCGGGCTTGCGCCGCTGATCGGGCTGGCCGGTTTTGCGCTTTACGTCGTCTTGCTGTCGCTGTTCATCGCCGAGTTGCATGGCTTTCGCTCGGGGATCGTGGTGTTTTTCGGCATGTTCGCCGTCAGCTTCCTTGTGGCCGTTGTTGCGGCCATGCTCTTTGCCGCCCTGATTGGAGTGCCGCATGTATGATCTTGCCCGCATCCGCGCCGACTTTCCGATCCTGTCGCGGCAGGTGAACGGCAAGCCGCTGGTCTATCTGGACAACGGCGCCTCGGCCCAAAAGCCGCAAGTGGTGATCGACGCCGTGACGCAGGCCTATTCGATGGAATATGCCAATGTTCACCGTGGCTTGCACTATCTTTCCAATCTTGCGACTGAGAAGTATGAGGCGGTGCGCGGCATCGTCGCGCGGTTCTTGAACGCGGCTCATCAGGATGAGATCATCTTCACCTCTGGCGCGACCGAGGGGATCAACCTGATCTCCTATGCCTGGGCCGCGCCGCGGCTGCAGGCCGGTGACGAAATCGTGCTGTCGGTGATGGAGCATCACGCCAATATCGTCCCCTGGCATTTCCTGCGCGAACGTCAGGGCGTGATCCTGAAATGGGTCGAGATCGACAGCAAGGGCGATCTTGACCCGCAGGCGGTGATTGATGCCATCGGCCCCAAGACCAAGCTTGTCGCAATTTCCCATATGTCCAATGTCTTGGGCACCGTTGTTGATGTAAAGTCCATCTGCGCCGCCGCCCGGGAAAAAGGGGTTCCGGTGCTAGTGGATGGCTCGCAGGCCAGCGTCCACATGCCGGTTGACGTCCAGGACATCGGGGCCGATTTCTACGCCATTACTGGCCACAAGCTGTATGGGCCTTCGGGCTCAGGCGCGATCTATGTCCGTGCCGAGCGGCAGGCCGAGATGCGGCCCTTCCTGGGGGGCGGCGACATGATCCGCGAGGTCACGCGCGATGCCGTGACCTACAACGATCCCCCGATGAAATTCGAAGCCGGGACACCGGGCATCGTGCAGCAGATCGGGCTGGGCGTCGCGCTGGACTATCTCATGTCCCTTGGCATGGCGAATATCGCCGCGCATGAACGCCAGATCCGCGACTATGCACGCGACCGGCTGGCCGGGCTGAACTGGTTGCAGGTGCAAGGAAATTCGGCCGGCAAGGGGGCGATCTTCTCGTTCACGCTGGATGGCCCGGCCCATGCGCATGACGTCTCGACCGTGCTGGACAAGCGCGGCATCGCGGTGCGCGCCGGAACCCATTGCGCCATGCCGCTGATGGAGCATCTGGGCGTGGGCGCGACCTGCCGGGCGTCGTTCGGGCTGTATAACACGCTGGAAGAAGTCGATGCGCTGGTCTCGGCACTGGAACTTTGCCATGAACTTTTTGCCTGAGAGGCGTTGCAGCCCGCGCCGTCGCAGGGTATAGACACCACAGGCACCCATAGCTCAGCTGGATAGAGTGTTGCCCTCCGAAGGCAAAGGTCGCACGTTCGAATCGTGCTGGGTGCGCCAAAATTACCCAATAAAATCAAAACCTTATTGGAATTCGCATCGATCTTTTTGCTTAGATGTTCTTCTTTTGTTCCATTCTCAAATCGTTCACAAAATCACCCTTCGATTCTGACAGAATGCCGTGGATAGTGAACCGTTACTGTTACGGAGCACCGGGGTGGAAAAACAGACAGAATACATTGACCTGCGGGGAGATGGCAGGATCGTCCTTTATCAAAGGACTGGGTTGAAACGCCCGAAGTGGCAGGCACGCATCAGCGTTCCGAACTCCACAGGATACAAGGTCGTCAGCACAAAGACAGACAACTTGGACCAGGCGAAGCATTTCGCCACGAACCTCTATGAAGAACTCTATTTCAAAGTGAAAGCGGGAGGGACACTCAAGTCAAAGACTTTCAAGCAAGTTTTTGAAGAGTGGGAGAAATCTCTTGCCACCTCTGGTCCTACACGGTTGGGAGGATCTTGGACCGATACAGTTGCGCGCGTGCGTTCGTATGCACTCAAGTATTTCGGACCAAAGAGCATCGGCGAACTGACTAACCGCGACTTCAATGATTATTGGACATGGCGTCGGACGAACTATGCGAAGAAAGCACCCTCTGAGGCGACTTTGAAACGTGAGAAAGTGTGCTTGATGCCAGTCTTTCACTTCGCCAAATCGCGTGGATACATACAAGAAACTCCCACTCTTGAGACCCCGAAGTTCAAGGCGACACGAAGATCCACGTTCACCGATGCGGAATGGAAGATCCTCTATCTGGCAGCGCGGAACTGGGTTCAGGAAGGGAAGAAAAAAGCGACCTATCGGGAACGCTTCGTCGCGCAGCAATACTTCCTCATCCTTGCCAACACGGGACTGCGGATAGGCG
>JALQYS010000442.1 GCA_023254015.1 Paracoccaceae bacterium | reverse complement strand
AGCGGGATCGAGCGGAAGAGCGCCTGCGTGTAGGGGTGGCGCATCTTGTCGAAAACCTCGACGACAGCGCCGGTTTCCACCGCCTCGCCCGAATACATCACGCAAAGCCGGTCGCAGACATCCATCACCAGGCCAAGGTTGTGGCTGATGAAGAGCATCGAGGTGCCGTATTTTTCACCCAGATCCTTGACCAGATCGACGATGCCGGCCTCGACCGTCACATCGAGCGCAGTGGTGGGTTCGTCGAGGATCAGAAGCGCGGGTTTCGACATCAGCGCCATGGCGATGACGATGCGCTGCTGCTGGCCGCCCGACAGCTGATGCGGATAGGCGTTGATGATGCGGTCAGGGTCAGGCAGGCGCACATCGGCCACGATCTGCCGGGCCAGCGCCCAAGCGTCCGCCTTGGCCATGCCCTGATGGATCATCGGCACCTCGGCCAGTTGCGCGCCGATCTTCATGGCGGGGTTCAGCGACGCCATCGGCTCTTGATAGATCATGGCGATTTCGCTGCCGCGGATATGGCGCAGCTCTTCGTCGGTCATGGTCGTCAGGTCACGGCCCTTGAAACGGATCTTGCCGCCGACGATGCGGCCGTTCTTGCCCAGATCGCGCATGACGGCCAAGGCGACGGTCGACTTGCCGCAACCGG
The DNA here is from genome assembly GCA_023254015.1 of Paracoccaceae bacterium. Lineage (GTDB taxonomy): Bacteria > Pseudomonadota > Alphaproteobacteria > Rhodobacterales > Rhodobacteraceae > Tabrizicola_A. The sequence continues at coordinate 4,263 of JALQYS010000442.1, read as the reverse complement.
ATTCGCCCACGAGCCCCATCGCCTCGCCCGGCATCACCGTGCAGGAAAAGTCCATCACGGCGGGAATTTCGCGCAGGCGGGTGAAGAAGCTGATCGAGAGATTCTCGATTTCGAGGATCGGCTTGGACGGGTCCCAGGTGGTGTCAGACATGGCAGATCTCGCTTTGGCTGGGCGGTTGGGAGCGGGGGTTTCACACCCCCGCACCCCCGTGGGATATTTATGCACAGAGGATGAACCGCGCGGGGATCAGTCCTTCAGGCTTTCTTCGCGCAGGCCATCGGCCAGAAGGTTGAGGCCGAGAACCAGGCTCATCAGGGCAAGGGCAGGGGCGAGCGCCGGGTGCGGCACGATAGACAAGAGCTTGCGGCCATCGTCGATGGTGGAGCCCCAGTCGGGGCTTTCGGGGCTGACGCCAAGGCCGAAGAAGCCCAAGGTGCCCAGAAGGATCGTCGTATAGCCGATGCGCAGGCAGAAATCGACGATCAGCGGGCCGCGGGCATTGGGCAGGATCTCCCACAGCATGATATACCACGGGCCTTCGCCCCGGGTCTGGCCCGCCGCCACATAATCGCGCGTCTTGATGTCCATCACCATGCCGCGCACGATGCGGAACACGCCGGGAGAGTTCACGAACACCACCGAGACGAAGACGTTCAAGAGGTTCGGGTCCATCGACCAGACGCCCAGCGGGTCCATGTTGAACGCCAGCCCCGAATAGGCCCAAAGGCCGACGATCAGCACCGCGCCCACATAAAGGTTGCGCCGCATCGGGCTGGTGAAGAAGCGCGAGTTGAACAGGATCACGAAGAAGATGATCGGGAACAGGAACAGCACGGCGGCAAACCACATCGGGATGCCGGTCTGCACGATTTCCGGTGTGACCAGCAGGTAAAAGAGCAGGATCACCGGGAAGGCCAGCACCAGGTTGGCCAGGAAGGACAGGCCCGTATCCAGCTTGCCGCCAAAGTATCCCGCCGGCAGGCCAAGGGTAATGCCCACCATGAAGGCGAAGACCGTGGCGGCAGGCGCGATCTGCAACACAACGCGGCTGCCCATCACCATGCGGCTGAACACATCGCGCGCCACATGGTCGGCGCCCAGCAGGAGGTGGGTATAGGCCCCCTCGACCGGCGCTTTCAGGGGCGATCCGGGGACCGCGTTCTTTGACCCTGAGAATTGCGCCAGCGGGTCCATGGTGATGATCCAGTCGGCAAAGATCGCCGTGAACACCCAGAATAGCACGATGCCAAAGCCGATCATGCCCACCGGGCTGTCAAACAGCTTGCCATAAAGGCCAAGGCGGCGCTTGAAGCTGATCGACAGGCCGAAGGTCAGGGCAAGGGCCACCCAGACCGGAAGGAACCGTCCGGCCATGGCGGCGATGATCTGAAACCACGAGAGCGTTTCCATGACTGTTCCCTCAGGCCAGACGAATGCGGGGGTTCAGGAAGACATAGCCGATGTCGGAAATCAGCTGCGTCACCAGAACGACAAAGACGGCAACGACAGAACAGCCCAGAAGCATCTCGATGTCGTTGTTGGTGGCGGCCTGCACAAGTGTCCAGCCGAACCCTTTGTAGTTGAACAGGGTCTCGACAATCACCACACCGTTCAAGAGCCAGGGGAACTGCAGCATGATGACGGTAAAGGGCGCGATCAGCGCGTTGCGCAGCGCGTGGCGCAGCACGACCTGCCGAAAGCCGACCCCCTTCAGCCGGGCGGTGCGGATGTATTGCGCCGTCATCACCTCGGTCATCGAGGCGCGGGTCATCCGCGCGATATAGCCGATACCGTATAGTGAGATCGTCATCACCGGCAGGGTAAAGTTCCAGAAGGTGATGTCATCCATCGCGCTGGTCGCCGTGCCCATGAACAGGGTCTTGCCGCTGATCCAGCCCCAGTCGGCCAGGATGGGCGAGATGCCCGCCGTGGCGCTGGCCAGAAGTGCGACAAAGATCACGCCCGACACATATTCCGGCGTGGCCGTGGTGATGATGGCAAAGGTCGAGAGCACGCGGTCGGTGCGCGACCCTTCGCGCATGCCCGACAGCACCCCCAGCACCAGCGAGGTTGGCACCATCACCAGCATCACCGTCAGCATCAACCAACCGGTCTGACCGAGCGAGCGGCCAAGAACCTCGGAGACGGGTTTCTTGAACACCGTCGACGTGCCCCAGACCCCTTGCAACAGCCCGCAATGGCTGGGCGCGGCGGCGGGATCAGAGCCCTTGGCGATGCAGCGCCCGCGCACCTCGCCATCCTCCATCGTCTTGACCCAACCCGGCAGCACGCCCAGCCATTGGCCATAGCGCGATAGAACCGGCGAGTCATAGCCGTTATTGACGATCCAGCTTGCCACCTGCTCATCGGTCATCCGCACCGAAGCCTCGGATTTTGCGAGCTTTTCAAGGTTCGGTGGCAAATTCGTCAGGTAAAAGACAATGAAGGTCAGCGCCAGGGCGGTCAGGAACATGACCCCCAAACGACGCAGGATGAACAGAGCCATGGCGGTTCCCGTCCGGTCTGGCAAAAAGCCTGTCGCACGCCTGCCAGGGCGGCGGCTCGGCTTTGGGCATTGTCACAGAAAGGGCGCGCGAACTGTCCCGCGCGCCCCGGTTTGCGGATGTGGTCCGCCGATCAGGCCGCCGCGATCGACCACTTGTAGTGGTGGTGTTCAAAGGTCGCGTGCATGTCCGCGCCCTTTACCTTGGGATCGGCATTGCGGAAGATCGACCGCCAGTAGGGCTGCACCATCACACCGGTGTCCTGCATGATCTTTTCGATCTTTTCCATCAGGGCCTTGCGCTTTTCGGCGTCGGCGATCGACATGGCCTCGGCCAGGGCCGCGTCGAATTCGGGGTTGGCCATGGCGGTTTCGTTCCAGGCCTCGCCACTCCGGTAGGCCAGCGCCAGAACCTGCACGCCAAGCGGGCGCATGTTCCATTCGGTGGCAGAAAACGGATATTTGGTCCAGTCGTTCCAGAAGGTCGACCCCGGCAGCACCGTGCGCTTGATCTTGATGCCCGCATCGCGGATCTGCGCCGCAACGGCGTCGCAGGTGGCAGCCTGCCAGCCATCGTCCAGCGAGATCAGTTCGAACTCGGTGTCGATCAGGCCTGCCGCTTCGATTTCAGCCTTGGCGGCAGCCGGGTCAACGGTTTGCGGCGGCAGGGCGAAATATTCGGGGTGGATCGGGCAGACGTGGTGGTTTTCCGCCGGCGTGCCGCGGTTGGAATAGCCCAGCTCCAGCACCACCTTGTTGTCCACGGCCTTGATCAGCGCCTTGCGCACCTCGGCCTTGGTATAGGGCTCTTGTGCCTGGTTGAAGCGGACGGTCAGCGTCGCAGCTGTCACCGCCTCGGAGGTGTTCCAGCCCAGGGCGGCGAACTGGTCGATGAATTCGCCCGCCGACTGGTGCACGGCGTCAATCTCGCCCGAACCGGCGGCGGCGACCACGGCGGCCGGGTCGGTGCCGAAGTCGATGTATTCGATCCGGTCCAGATAGGGGCCGCCATAAACTGCGGTGCCCCACCACGGGTTCGGCGACTTGACCAGAACCTGCTTGATCCCGACTTCATTGGATTCGGGCATGTAGGGGCCGGTGCCGATCGGGTTCACCGAAGGGTCGCCGCCGTCATAGGACGGGTGGACCACCGCCGCCGGATAGTCGGCCATGCCGACGATGATGGTGATGTCGGGGGTCTGGGTGGTCAGCTTCACCGTGTAATCGTCGACCTGGGTGATCGCGCCTTCGCGCGGGCCCTTGGTGGCCGGGTCCATCAGCGAGCCCATGCGGCCGGCCATCGAGTTGCCCTCGACAGTGCCATCGCACCAGCGGGTGATGTTGAACACCACGTCCTTGGCGGTGAAATCATCGCCATTCGACCATTTCACGCCCTTGCGGACGTTCAGGGTGAATTCGGTCGCATTGTCGTTGGCGGTCCAGGATTCGATCAGCATGCCACGCAGCGAGCCGTCGTTGTTGTATTCGACCATGTATTCCAGCCAGCCGCGGCCGAAGTTGGCCAGTTCCGACCAGTCCCAGGTGCGCGGGTCTTTCTGCGCCTTGGTTTCCATGGCCATGCGCAATGTGCCGCCCATGGCGGGGGCATCCTGCGCGGCGGCCGGGGCCTCAAGGCCCAGAAGGCCATAGGCGGCGGCGGCCGAAACGCCCAGCGCGGTGGAGCGGGCGAGGAACTCGCGGCGGCGGAGTTTGCCCATCCGCACCTCGTCGGCATACATCACCGCGCCCGGATGCAGCG